>CBDVAV010000013.1:0-19360 GCA_965372055.1 uncultured bacterium
AAACCATAACAGGCTGGTATCAGCTTATAAAGACAATGTTGCGTTTGTTAAAGGGCCAAGATCTGAACAATTTGCACCGCCAAGGCAAGATGTAGCCGATTATTTTGAAACTAAAGAATTCAATAGTGTAATCTCGTTAAAAGCTGAAACCCATAACTTCCCAACCACGGTTGAACCATTCAATGGAGCCGCTACCGGCTCAGGTGGTGAGATCAGGGACAGGATGGCTGGAGGAAAGGCTAGCATTCCCTTGGCAGGAACAGCAGTATACATGACCTCCTATCCCAGATTGGGCCGTGGATGGGAAAAGTTTCTGGAAGATAGAGGTTGGTTGTACCAAACTCCTTTGGATATCCTTATCAAAGCCTCTAACGGGGCAAGTGATTTTGGAAACAAATTTGGACAGCCCCTGATATGCGGAAGTATATTGACTTTTGAGCATCTGGAGCATGGCAGACAGTTGGGTTACGATAAAGTAATTATGATGGCTGGAGGTATTGGTTTCGGTCGGCTGGATGGTAGTAAAAAAGACAAACCACGAAAAGGGGATAAAGTAGTGGTGTTAGGAGGTGACAATTATCGGATTGGAATGGGAGGTGGTGCTGTTTCTTCAGTAGCAACAGGGGAATATGACAACAGAATAGAATTAAATGCGGTGCAAAGGTCAAATCCTGAAATGCAAAAAAGGGTTTTTAATGCCATCAGGGCTATGTCTGAACTTAAAGTAAACCCCATTGTAGCCATCCATGACCATGGAGCAGGAGGCCACTTGAATTGCTTATCAGAGCTTTTGGAGGAATCCGGAGGTAAAATAGACGTCAGAAAGCTTCCTGTTGGGGATCCTACTTTATCAGCAAAAGAGATCATCGGCAACGAATCCCAGGAAAGAATTGGGCTGATAATCCACAAGTGGGATTTGGAAAAGATCTGGGATGTGGCGGCCAGGGAAAGGGCTCCATTATACGTGGTTGGTGAAGTTACGGAAGATCAAAGACTTCATTTCTATTATGGTATCAATGGTTCCCCGTTGGACTTGAAACTGGAACATATGTTCGGGTCTTCGCCTACAACTATCATTGAAGATAAAACGATAAACATACCTTTTGCCGGGCTTCAATATGAGATGGAAAAAATTCCTCAATATTTGGAAGCAGTATTAAAACTGGAATCCGTGGCTTGTAAAGACTGGCTGACTAATAAGGTCGATCGTTCGGTGACTGGTAAAGTAGCAAAACAACAAACCACGGGAGCCATACAACTCCCCCTTAATAACGTGGGCGTAATGGCAGTGGATTATCTTGGTGAAAAAGGAATTGCCACCGCTATAGGCCATGCCCCTGTTTCGGCATTAATTGATCCCGTTGCCGGATCAAGGCTTTCAATTGCAGAATCAATTACAAATATACTTTGGGCACCGATTGAAGATGGCCTAGAGGGTATATCACTAAGTGCAAACTGGATGTGGCCAGCAAAAAACCCCGGTGAAGATGCCCGCCTGTATAAAGCTGTTGAAGCTTGTAGTGAATTCGCCATTCAATTGGGGGTCAATATACCCACTGGAAAAGACTCGCTTTCCATGACCCAGAAATACCCGAATGGAAGTATGGTTTACTCACCCGGTACAGTGATTATTTCTGCAGTTGGTGAAGTACCTGATATCAATAATGTTGTGGAGCCAGCCTTGGTAAATGACCTGGACTCCACACTGATCTATCTCGATTTTTCATCTGATGTTTACAAACTTGGAGGAAGCAGTTTTGCTCAAATCATCAATAAAGTAGGTGAAGAAGCCCCCACCGTTAAGAATCCTGGATATTTCAAACAGGCATTTACCGCCATCCAAGAATTGATAAAGAAGGATTTAATTATGGCCGGACACGATATCTCGGCTGGCGGCATGGTAGTAACCCTATCAGAGATGTGTTTCCCTACCCCCGAAGTTGGATTGGAAATTGATTTCAAGCATATCGTTGATACTGATATGGTTAAAATTCTGTTTAGCGAAAATCCCGGAGTTATAATTCAGGTAAAAGACACGAATACAGTTGAGGGTATTCTTAAGAAGTACCACTTAAGTTTTAAAATACTAGGCTTCCCAACCAATGACAGACAACTATCTGTTGGGCAATTTGACAACCGATTTTCTTTTGATATTGATAAATTACGTGATAGCTGGTTTGAGACATCCTATTTAATGGATACCCATCAATGTGGCCCCAAGCATGCCAAATCCAGATATAAAAACTATAAAGACCAGCCCCTTGAATTCAACTTCCCTTCAAACTTTACAGGGAAATTAAATCAATATAATATTGATCAGAAAAGAAAAAACAAGACAGGTATAAAAGCAGCCATTATTCGTGAAAAAGGTGTAAATGGTGACAGGGAAATGGCTTATGCTATGCATCTTGCAGGGTTCGATGTAAAAGATGTGCATATGACCGACCTGATTTGGGGCGAGGAAAACCTTGAAGATATCAACTTCCTGGTATTTGTTGGAGGGTTCTCTAATTCAGATGTATTGGGCTCTGCCAAAGGGTGGGCCGGTGCCTTTCTTTATAACGAGTTGGCCAAAAAAGTGCTTGATAATTTCTATTCCAGGGATGATACCCTCAGCCTGGGGGTTTGCAATGGATGCCAACTGATGATGGAACTTGGATTGGTATATCCAGAACATAAAAAACAGCCCAAGTTGTTGCATAATAAATCAGGCAAATTTGAATCTGCCTTTGTGAATGTAACGATACCCGAAAACAATTCCGTGATGTTGAGATCTTTAGCCGGAACAAGATTGGGTGTTCACCTTGCTCATGGTGAAGGGAGGTTTAAGTTTCCGCTGAAGGAAGAAGAATATAATGTTTCCGGGAAATTCTCTTACGAGGCATACCCTGGAAACCCTAATGGCTCTGATTATGCCATTTCCAGTGTTCATTCTGCCGATGGTCGACATTTGGTAATGATGCCCCACCTTGAAAGATCAATTTTCCCTTGGAATTGGGCCTATTATCCCGAAGACAGAAAAGATGACGAGGTATCACCCTGGATTGAAGCCTTTGTCAATGCCAGGAAATGGGTAGAGGAACGTAGTTCATAATATTCTCTCATGCCTTATGTTGGTGCTCATCGGATGGCTTGAAGCCATCGGATGCGTGACAACAGAGTGATTATGTTTGCTTAAACCACTTATCCCTTCTTGATGTCTCAAAGAGTTGCTTTTCAGGTCTCAAGTCTGAGGACAGGCCATCCAGGTATACTTTTGGCTTTTCTTCCCCAAGGAAATTGGCATTCAATTTTCCAACTCTTCCTCCTCCCAATTCAAGAAAACAAGCACCAGTGGCCTCAAACTTCCTCAATTCGATTTCAAAACCCTCTTTTCTAAGAATGTCAGTAACCACGGTCTTTGCTGCATCTTCAGCAAAGGCTCCCGCTTTCGGAATGGCTGCATCTCCTACTGGCACTTTGGATACATCACCTATAGCATAAACATTTTCAAACTTGGTTTGGAGGTTTTTTTGATCTACCAATACGAAGCCCTTTCCAAGTTTGGAGTTATTTATTACTGCTGGTGGAGTGTGGATTGGAACCCCAATAAATAGATCATATCCGAACTTTTCTTTGCTTTCTGAAATTGCGAATTTATTGATGGCATCAATTTCTATGATCTTGGTTTTCTTAATCAGCTGGATGTCCCTTTCAGCCAATAATTTTTCAATTTCCATGGAAACCTCCTGTGAAACGGGTAATGGCAAGGGGCTTGGAATAATCATCTTCATTTCAATATTGCCCCTAACCCCTCGTTCTATAAAATAGTCGTGCAATTGAATAGCACCTTCGTATGGAGCAGGAGGGCATTTGTAGGGCTTATCAAAAATACTGAGCACTAATTTTCCTCGTTCAAAATTTGAAATTGCACCATGTAATTTTTGAGAACCCTTTAGCGAGTAAAATTCGTGGGCCCCACTTTCAACAAATCCAGGAATAGCATCATGCTTTAAATCTGCTCCCAAGGCAACAATCAAGTAGTGATATGAGGATTTTTTTGATGAAGTTGAAACAACTTTGTTTTCAACATCTATTTCTGTAATTACATCTTGAATGAAATTAAAATTGTTTGCTTTTAGATCGGAGTATTTATATTTGATCTCTTTTTCGGTCTTTCGCCCGAACATAATATCAAACTTCGAAAAACCAATAAAAAACGAATCATTCTTGTCAATCAGTGTTATTTCGTAATCTGATGACAATTGCTCGCTTAAATCAGTGGCTGATTGCAAACCGCCAAATCCAGCACCTAAAATCAATATCTTCTTTTTCACTTTTTTATTTTATTTTGGCATCCGACGGCTTCAAGCCAGCGGATGCATAACAATTCAAAGCCATCCGTTAGTGTTTAATTAACTTTCTCCAATCGATTCACAGCCTGTGAAATCGCATCTGCAGCTATATCGATTTCTGAAGGAGTTGTCATTCTACCCACGGAAATCCTTAATGTACCTCTTGCCCATTCAAATGGTATATTCATCGCTTTCAGCATCTGTGAAATTTCCACCTCCCCGGTATGACAAGCCGACCCGGACGATACGGCAACCTTATCTGAAATTTGCAACAGAATTGAATCTGAATCCACGCCCCTGAAACTAAGGCTTAAAGTATTGGGCAATCTGTTCTTTGGATGCCCGTTTACTCTTATTTCTTTAATATTATTTTTTAATTTCCCGTATAATCTATCTCTCATCATACTCATATGGGACATGTTTTTGTCAAGGTCTCTTTTTCCAACTTCACAAGCTTGCCCAAGTCCAACAATTTCCAAAACATTCTCGGTACCTGGTCTCCAACCTCTTTCATGCCCCGCACCATGCATAAGCTTTTTAAGCTTAGTTCCATTTTTTATATACAATGCCCCCACACCCAAGGGAGCATATATTTTATGACCTGCTATGGTTAAAAGATCAACTCCAAGTTCATTTACCTCTGTTGGTACTTTGGCAATTGCCTGTGCAGCATCAGTATGCATTATTATACCATTTTCCCTGGCGATTCCTGAAATTTCCTTAATTGGCTGAATTGTGCCTACTTCATTATTGGCATGCATTATTGTTATCAGAATTGTTTTTGAAGTAATGGATTCTTCGACATTTAAAGGGTTCACTGAGCCAAATTCATCTACTGGAAGATATGTTATATCAAACCCCTCAGTTTCCAGATACTTACAAACTTCGGTAACCGCAGGATGTTCAATCTGGGAAGTGATGATATGATTCCCTTTATCTTTTAGCTCTTCAACAATGCCACGGATTGCAAAATTGTTTGATTCAGTCCCGCCGCTTGTAAACACAATTTCTTCGGGATCACAATTTAAAATTGAAGCTACCTGACCTCGTGCTTTTTCAACGGCACTTTTATTTGTCACTCCATACCAATGAGAGCTTGAAGGATTGCCATGGCATTCTTCTAAATATGGCATCATTGCTTGCTTAACTTCAGGATCGATTGGGGTAGATGCATTGTAGTCTAGGTATATAGGCTTTGTATCTTGGTTGATAATCATTGCTAATTATTTTTTTTTATGATAACAATATTTCATTACTTGAACTTACACTTGCTTAAAGTCAATATCTTTATTCAAAGTCATTGTTTTTTTTCCTGTCATTCGGTATTGAATTACCACAGCTGAAATCAGGGTTAGACCGCCAATTACCATTATTGATTGATCCATACCAAAGTAATCGGTAATAATTCCAGTTAAAATTGCCCCTACTGCATACCCTAAATCCCTCCATAAACGAAAAACCCCGATGCTTTTGGCACGCTGTCTTGGGTGGGTGAAATCAGCAATTGCCGCTAAAAAAGTAGGGTAAACCATGGCGGTGCCAGCACCCAATATCACTGACAATCCAATGAACTGTTCAAATGATGAAGCCCCTGACATGGCTACCAATGCTATCCCCTGTATCATCATACCCCAGAATAACATGTTTTTTTTATGTACATGATCTGCAATTTTGCCCGTAAATAATTGGCCTATTCCCCATACTGCCGGATAAGTTGCCACTATTGTGCCAATTTGTTCAAGATTAAAGCCTTTTACAGCCAATAAAATCGGGAACAATCCCCAGACCATCCCATCATTCAGATTATTGACCAATCCCGCTTGTGAAATTGATCCCAGGTTTTTGTTAATCCAAGTTGTTTCCCAAAAAACACTTTTTAAAGTAGGGATCCCACTTGATTCGATTTCTTTATTTACATGATGAATAGTATCCTTTACAAATAGCCAACTGCTTAACAATCCAAAAACAGATAAGCCAATCCCCAGATAAAAAGGGTATGGCCTTAATCCATAGTTGGCCGCTACCCATCCAGTGGCAAATGCAAAAAATGCCACTGCTAAATAACCTGCTGATTCATTAAATCCCATCGCCAATCCCCGGTTTTTTTCTCCCACGAGGTCAATTTTCATTACTACTGTACTTGACCAAGTTAGTCCTTGGTTAATTCCAAGTAAAACATTCGCGAAGATCACCCAACTCCAACTAGGAGCATAAATCAAAATAAAAGGTATTGGAAGGGCAAAAAGCCAACCGATTGTCAATAGGTTTTTCCTGCCAATCTTATTGGCAAGAGCACCTGTGAAATAATTGGTCAGTGCCTTTATTATCCCAAATACAATTATAAAAGACAGAATTACAGAAGTAGCTGCCAAATGGAATTCTTGTTCAGCAATTTCAGGTAAAATAGTTCTTTCAATTCCTATCATACCTCCAACAAACGCATTGATGATAACCAGCAAGGTGAACTGACGCCAATTCTCCCTTAAGCCTAATTTTGCTTGTCTTGTCATTTACTATGGTCTTTCTTTATTATGAGATAGCACACCTGTTGGCCCCAGCCTCTAATTCATCTGACTCTGAACTTTCAAATTCACCTGTCAAGTTTAGTGTGACTATTTTTTCATAATTCGGGGGTGTTGGTGGAATTTTCGAAAGAATTGCATCCACAAATTGATCTTCGGGGAGTTTCAGCGCTCCTACATTCTCCATTGTATCTTTCATATAAGAGTAAATGGGCTTATTATCAAAAGGAATGGGTTCACTGGTATGACCTGGGAGAACTATTGTTTCTTCTGGCAGTGCCAGAATCTTCTGAAGTGATTGATACAAAAGTTTTGCCCTGATGGATAGTTCTTTACTTTCTGCCTTTAAGTCGGGTCTTCCAACTCCATTTGTAAACAAGGTGTCACCTGCAAAAAGCACGCTTCCATTTAACAAGTAAGAAGAACTTTCATGGGTATGGCCAGGTGTGTGAATTACCTGCAACTTAGCTTTACCAAAATCAAGGGTTTCCTTATCATGTAAATGAGTAAATGAGTAAGAAAGCTTGTTCTGTGTAGGTAGGAATATTTGAGCCCCAGATATATCTGCCAGTTTTTTTGATCTGGACAGATGATCAGCGTGGATATGTGTATCCAACACGTACTTAATTTTAAGGGTTAATTCTGAGGCAATTTGAATATATACATCAGGATCCAAAGAAGCATCTATCACTGTTGCTTCTCCGCCAGATCCTATAATATAAGACAAACATCCTTTTCCTGTTCTCCTTATTTGAATTATTCTGGTGTCGATTTCTTCCAATTCAATTTCTGCAGTATTCCAAGCAGTAGTCCAGCCCTTCATGCCTTTTGCTAGGGAATATGCATCAATACCTTTTTCCCTTAATTTGCGAGCGGCAATCAAACTTGTATTTCCTGCCCCACAAACTGTAACTACAGGGACACCTTTAGGTACTTCAAGGTCATCAAAGACTGTTGGATCATTTTCCTTCAATTTATCGTAGGCATCAAAATGGACACTACCAGGGATCTTCCACTCTTCACGCTGCCATTTAGGCCTTATATCAAGTACATGGACTTCTTTTTCTTCGGCCAGCCACTCCCGTAAGGTTGACATTGCCACGTTTATTTCTGCGTTCATTTTTTTGTTATTTTATAGTAGTGAAATTTATTGTTATTATGGTTGCCAAACTGTCAAAACTCTAATTATCAGGCAGTCTTAGATACCTCCTTTTGATTGTTCTCCTTCCAATCCGGATATCCTTCCTCCAACCTTACTGCTCTATATCCTTTTTCATGAAGCAACTGAATTGCTTCATCTGCAAAAGCACAAATTGGCCCCCTGCAAAATGCTACTATTTTCTTTTCCCTTGGCAATTCTTTAAATCGCTCATTTAACTCTTCAATTGGAATTGATATAGCATTGGGGATAGTCCCTGAATCATACTCCCCTTGTGGCCGGACATCCAGGAAAATGTGATTTCGAAAATCCTTTCTTTTGCTAAGCTCATCCAATGTAATTGATTCAAGTGTACCTTTGTCTTTTCTAAAATCTTCAACTACCATTCGTATCTCCGCATTTCTTTCGATTCCAAACTCCCGCAAAGCTTTCCAAACCTTATATACACTTTCATTAGCCAGTGTATAATTAATATAATGACCATATCGAACAGAATTCACTAATCTGGCTGCTTTCAGGGTTTGCAAATGTTGTGATGCATTTGCCACGGACATACTTGTTTGATTTGCAATTTCCTCAACTGAAAACTCCTTTTGCGCCAAAAGGTCTATTATTTCAAGGCGGTTGGGATTGGCCAAAGCCTTGGAAATGCCACTCAATTCTCCATACACAGCGTTTTTGAATTCCCTTTTTTCCATATTTCAATTGATTTATTATTCAATTGTTCTACAAAGTTATTGAATATAATTTATTTATCAAGTTTTTTTTACTGATTTATACAATGGATTGTATATAGGGAGGGATTTGGGCTAACTGCAAACAAACCGCATTATTAAGATAGGAAATGATAAAATAAATGTCTCAATTCCATACACAAGATTAATTTAATGAATTAGCCTAATCCATAAAAACATGACAAAATCGTTATCTTTGAAGATATAAAAATGAGGAATATGAAAGGTATTACAATTATAACCGATGAAACCCATGACAAGCGATATGTTCAAATAGAATTGTCAGCTTTAAAAAAAGTTCGTAAGAAAGGTAAAGATGTATTGTCATTTTTTGAAGATCTTGAAGATATGATAGATGTAGAACTGTCTAAAGGAGAAAAGGGGGAAGATTGGGAAATTGTCAAAAAAAGATTGAAGGAAAGAGATATATTAAGTAAGGATGTATAAGATTATTATCCTTGAAAAAGCCGAAGAGCAACTAAGTCACTTACCCAGCAAAGAAGCAGATCAAATAGCTAAAAAAATCAATCGTCTAAGTGATAATCCTCAACTAATAGGGAGTAAAAAACTGATAGGTTATGGAAAAGTTTACCGTATTAGACAAGGTAACTATCGAATTATTTATATGATTGAAAACAAGGTGTTGACTATAACTGTAATCAAGATTGGACACCGAAAGAACATCTATAAATAACCTAAGACATTGTCCTAATTATTATCTAGAATATTGAGGAGACACAAATTTGGACTGTAAATGAAGATAAGTCTAAAGACTATTCAAAAGGTCAAGTATTTAAATTCCATAATGGGATTGATAGTTAAATCCTAACTTTCTTATTTTCATCCAATTCAATATCCCTTTCCATCATATCTACCCCTTCCTCTTTTAGCTCTTGAAGAATCGGATTATATATGCTGGCTAAAGTAGGAATACAGACACCTGTATGATTGATCTTTCCTTCAAGGATTAATTTAGCAGCAATCCCTAACGGAAGCCCCACTGTCCTGGACATGGCTGTATGGATCTCATCCTCACCAAAAAAGACAAGTGTAGACTGGATTTGCTTGCGTTTACCATCCAATATAAAGTCGAACTTATGCCACATAACAATCATGTCTTTTTCTTGAGGGGTCAGCGTCCACTTCTTCTTTAAGATATGCTCCAAGATCTTAGCTGGTGTACCCTTATCCAGTCCTATAGGAATTTCCTCGAACATATCCAGCCATTTGAGTTTATACATTTCGTCTGAACCCATATCCAGGTTCATATAATGCGCCAGCTTAAGTTCAACGGAATCATGGGGGTTATAAGAAAGGAACAAATTGATGAATTCCCTATGGGTCAGGGTTGATATCTTGCTCAATTCATAAGTGTCATCAGTAGCACCCAACTGTACAAAAACGTTCCAGGCTTTGCAAAACCCAGGTCTGCGCAAAGTACCCCTGTACATGGTGTTGATATCATGCAATCCATACAAGTCCCTGTATTTCAAGGAGTCCCTGTTTGCATATCCCTCAAAATGGCCATAACCCGGAATGTGCATTACCTCAGTTCTGCGAAATACCCTATGGTAAGGTATATACTTGTATTTTCCTTCCTGTAAATACTTTACTCCACCTTGTCCTGCTGTAACGACGTTCCGGGGATTCCAGGTAAATTTATACTTCCATGGGTTATCATCCTCGTTTGGGGCCAACAGGCCGCCGGTAAACGTCTCAAATCCAGTTAGATTAGCACCTGAACTCCTGATACTATCAATCACCTTCATTCCCGACATATGGTCAATACCGGGATCCAGGCCACATTCATTCAAAATAATAATACCCCGATCTTTAGCATCTTGATCAAAGTTTTGTATTTCATCAGTAACATATGATGCATTGATCAGGTGTTTGCTAAATTTTACACAAGATTCAACCGCGGCTATATGCAGGTTAGCTGGCAGCATGGATATTACTAGGTCGGCTTGGGATATCTCCATCTCCCTCTGTTCAATATTCTTGATATCAAATTTAATGGCCCTGGTATTATTAGTATCCTTTATCTTGCTCTTTGCCCTCCGTAAATCAAAATCGGCAACAGTTAGTTGCCATTTTCTTTCACCACAAACTTGAACGAGATATTTTATTAATGATGAAGCTGACCTGCCGGCCCCAATGACAAAAATTTTCTTCATATAAATATTGAAATGTAGCCCATAGACACCGCCAAATTATGCGTTTTGTTACTTTGATTCAAAATAATTAATCAAAATATTATAACTTAATTCCCTGCTTATATAATCGTATACATATGACATCTAAATCAAAGTACCTGAGTTTCGAATTCAAATGCCGTTATTATCAATTAGGAGAGCTTAATCAATCAACTAAACAAATTTGGTTTGTTTTGCACGGTCAAGGCCATTTGGCACAATATTTTATTAAGCAATTCGAACCTTTGGACAATGGCTCAACTATTATTATAGCCCCGGAAGGCTTAAATCGTTACTATCTCGATGGATTTACAGGCCGGGTTGGTGCTACCTGGATGACCAAGGAAGACAGGTTAACTGACATTGAAAACTATATAAATTTTCTGAACGCAATCCATAATAAAGTTTTAAGCTCCGCCCCTTCTGATTTAAAAATCAATTTACTGGGGTTTTCACAGGGGGCAGCAACTGTTATGCGATGGGCACTACAGAAACATATCAATTTTCAAAGGTTGGTCCTGTGGGCCGGTATCTTTCCATTTGATATGGACTTTGACTTTGCCAAACAAAAATTGAAGGATGTGGAAATATTAAGTGTTTTGGGAGACAAAGACCCTTATGTTACTGATAAGGTGATCAAAGAACAAAAGGAATATGAGGCCATACTTGGACTGCAAGTAAAGAAAATAAGTTTTGAGGGAGGACACGAACTCAACGCGAAAGTATTGAAAAGTTTCATGTAAGGTCTTTGTTAACTATAGTTGCGCTTGCCTGGGCAGTGGGCAAGATAAGCAGGTCACAAATATTCACATGGGAAGGCCTCTGAATTGTAAATAGGATTACTTCTGCAATATCCTCCGCAGACAGGGGTTTATAACCCTGATAATTAGCATTCGCCCTTTTTTTGTCGCCTTTAAATCTGACAAGTGAAAATTCAGTTTCCACTAATCCAGGATTTATGGCTGTAACTTTTATTCCATATTGATTCAAATCAATTCTCATTCCTTGGTTGATGGCATCAACGGCATATTTGGAAGCGCAATAGACATTCCCGTTTGGATATACTTCTTTACCAGCAATCGAACCAATATTGATAATATGGCCTGATTTGCGCTCCACCATTCCAGGAACAATAGCTTTCGATACATAAAGAAGCCCTTTTACATTAATGTCAATCATGGCATCCCAATCATCGATATTTCCCTCATGAACCGGGCCAAGTCCATGCGCATTTCCTGCATTATTCAACAAAATATCAATCTCTTTCCATTCATCTTCCAAACCAGCAATCTCTGCGGCCACCGTTTTCCTATCCCTTACATCAAACGAGAGGGTTTTTATCTTTGATTTTCGTGATAGCTTCTTTTCAAGCTCTTCAAGTCTTTCCACACGCCTGCCACATAATATCAAGTTGTATCCTTCGTTTGCAAGAAGTTCGGCAGTAGCTTTTCCAATTCCTGAAGTTGCTCCCGTAATCAGTACATTTTTATCCATTGGTATAATTATTGGAATAGAAAAAAAATAGACACATTATGAGTATTGACTCTTTTCAATCCTGCTGTAAAGGTGTTTTCCTGGCCACTAATAGCATTGGACAATCCCCTTGAGTACCTGAGCTCAGGTGCAAATTTAAACAGTGGATAGTAAATATCAATACCCACGCCTGCCTCAAAAGTTACATTGGTATTAGTAATATTTAAGTTCTTGGACGTATCCTCCAGATCATTTTTTCCTGAAGCTTCAAATCCACCGGAAACACCACCCACGAGGTACATCCTGTAATTTCCACGTCTTTCAGATTTATATTTAAACAACAAAGGCACCTCCACCATTGTTGATTCAACCACGGTCTCAAGGTCTGAACCATCGATAAAGTTAAATTTAAGTTTGTATTCGTAGAATGACACTTTTGGTGTAACCCGAACATCAAGAAATTGTAATGCCTTCATATTCAATATGAATCCCAGGGAAAACCCAGGAGTCCGTATAGGTACTATAGAATGTATACTGTCAAATGTAGGGCCTACAAAAGCATCATCATATTTTATCTGAAATCCTGAGGTATGTATCCCAATGGAAAAACCATAGGTTATGGTTTTCCGATCATCATAATCAGGGTTATTTACAACAGTATTTCTTTGAGCGTTTACGCTTAAAGATAATACTGGAATTATTATCAATCCCAGTATTACTTTTGCCCAATATAGATCGAACTGATTCCGAAAGTTAAAGGGATACATTTACTATTTTTAAAACCAACATTTTCCAAGATTTTTAAAAATTTATTGCCATGAGGAAATTCAAGCACAGACTCAGGCAAATACTTATAAGCGGAATTATCCCCGGAAATAATCCTGCCTATTTTAGGTAAAATTAGTCTAAAATAAAAATCATAAATTTGCTTGAAAGGAAACACTCGGGGACGCGAAAATTCCAGGATCACTGTTTTGCCTCCTGGTTTTAGCACCCGGTACATATCCTTTAAACCAACTTTAAGCTCCGCAAAGTTCCTTACACCAAATGCAACGATCACCGAATCAAATTTATTATCCTCAAAAAGCAGTTTTTCAGAATCCCCTAATTTCAATTCGATTACTTGATCATAGCCTTTTTTCTGCATTTTTTTCCGACCTACCTCCAGCATGCCTTCTGAAATATCAACACCAACTATTCGTTCTGGATTTAATTTCAATGCTTCGATTGCAAAATCACCGGTTCCCGTGGCAATATCAAGGATCAACTTTGGATTATCTTTTCTCAACAATCCTATTGCCCTCCTTCGCCAATAAATGTCAATTCCCAAACTCAAAAAATGATTTAGAAAATCATACCTCTTGCTGATTTTATTAAACATTTCAGCAACTTGTTGCTTTTTACCAGCCTCACTTTCCTTGTAGGGAATTGTCATGGTCATTAATGTGGATCAGTAATTTAAGTGTGTAAATTTCAAATATCTTATAATGGAACGGTTATAAAAAATGAGACTATTATTAATATCAATAATAAGCCTATAAAACACCTTGATATTCTTCAAACTACATTTCCTTAAATCATCCGTTTTGAAGATGATCTTAAGGGAGTGATGTAGAATTGGAAAAACCGCAAAAGCAATGATTTAGATCAATTCATCGAGAATTTAGTTGTACAGTCAAATTTTGAATTATTTTGGCTTTCAAGATTGGATTAAGACCAGCACATATTTCAATAATAAGATTACATTTGAAAGCCGTATTCAATTGATACAAATCTCAAGTGGTTATAAAAGAGGCAGTTTTTATTACCAGTAGTACTGATTTCAGGAAATGTCCTACTACCAAATCTCCCGAATTTGCTTTCGTGGGACGCTCAAACGTTGGGAAATCATCTTTGATAAATTGCCTCGTGAACAAAAAAAGCTTGGCAAAAACTTCCGTAAAGCCAGGTAAAACTCAATTGATAAACCACTTTTTAATCAATAAACAATGGTACCTGGTCGATTTGCCTGGCTATGGATGGGCAAAAGTAAGCAAGAGTTTAAAATCCCAGTGGCAAAAAATGTCGAGCGACTATTTTCTTTTCAGGGAAAATTTGGCATGTGTTTTTACCCTGATTGATTCAAGACTTGAGCCGCAACCAGTAGATCTTTCATTTATCAAATGGCTGGGCGAAAATAATATACCCTTTGGCATAATTTTTACAAAAGCGGATAAGGTTTCCAAGAATTTGGCAAAATCCAATATATCTATTTTTAAAAAGACAATGATGGAGGACTGGGAAGAAATACCTGAATCATTTATTTCAAGTGCAAAAGACGGTAGGGGCAGAGAAGAAATACTGCATTATATTGATAGTATATTAAAAAGCATTCAATAATTTTACAACTTATGGATCTCAAAGAAATAGCTACTATCTCCGGGAGGGGGGGGCTTTTTAAAGTAATGAAGCCAACCCGAACCGGGGTAATCCTGGAATCAATCGATGAGAAAAAGCAGAAGATTGTAGCAAATATTCATCACAAAGTGTCATTGCTTGATGAGATATCAATTTATACACACTCCAAAGAGGGTTCTTTACCATTAATTGAGGTCTTCAGGAAAATCTATGGTGAATTTTCAGACGATCCTGGAGTTGATGGCAAATCGAGTAAAGAAGAACTAATCTCATTTATGAAATATATCCTGCCAGATTTTGACGAGAGCAGAGTATATCCATCAAACATCAAAAAGCTCATTTCCTGGTATTTAATCCTGGTAAAGAACTATCCTGAGTTGTTTGAAGAGCAAAAAAAGGAAGGTAAAGTGGTGGAAGATAAAGAAGATGTAATTGAGGAAGAAAAAGATAAAGAAAAGGAAGAACCTGATGAGTGATTCCCTGATACGAGTTCAGAATGAGTTAATAAAAATTGAAAGTCAGGGAATAGCCGAACAAAACAAACTCTCCAATGAAGACTATTCTAAGATCAAATCACGCTTAAGCACTCTGATTAGCAATTTATTAGATTCTGATTTGCAAGGATTGTTAAGTTTATTGTACAGGATCGATGTTTCTGAACAGAAAGTAAAAGCCATACTGGCAACTGCCAATACAGGTGAGATTGCAGAACAAATAGCCGCATTGATCATCGAGCGTCAAATTCAAAAAGTCATCAGCAGAAGGGCGTACAAGTAATTATTGCGCTAAGTACTTATTGGCGTCTTCAACCATATTTTTAGACCCAACAAAAAACGGTATTCTTTGATGGATTTCTGTTGGCTGGATATCGAGAATTCTTTGGAAACCGTCTGTAGCCACTCCTCCTGCCTGTTCAACAAGAAATGCCAAGGCATTACATTCATACATCAATCTCAGTTTTCCATTGGGTGACTTTTTTGTTTTGGGATAAATATAGATTCCGCCTTTCAAAAGGTTCCGGTGAAAATCCGCAACCAAGGAGCCAATATAACGTCCTGAACAATTATTGTCACGACAGAAATCTATATAATTTTTCACTCCATCCTCAAAACTGTTATAAGAACCCTCATTGACAGAGTATATTTTGCCATTTTCTGGAATTGACATCTCCTGATGCGATAAAAAAAACTCCCCCAAAGAGGGTTCGTAAGTAAATCCATTAACACCATTTCCAGTGGTATAGACCAGCATGGTGGAAGATCCATATAATATATATCCCGCAGCCACTTGTTCGTTCCCTTTTTGCAAATAATCCTGTTCCATAATGGGGCCTCCAACCGGGGACTTTCTCCTGTAGATTGAGAAAATTGTACCAATTGAGACATTAACATCAATATTGGATGAACCATCAAGAGGATCTATGGCCACCACATATCTACCACCTTTAGAAGACAAATCAATCATTTCTTCCTCTTCCTCGGAGATTATAGCGCAAGTCTCTCCTCCTTTTTTCAAAGCTCGTGAAAATCTTATGTTCGCCAATACGTCTAGTTTTTGCTGGTTTTCCCCCTGAACATTTTGTGTCCCTATGGCACCTACAATATTTATAAGGCCTGCCTTGTTTATTTCCCTATTAACAATTTTAGCAGAAAGGGCAATATCCCTCAATAATTGCGATAATTCCCCTGATGCATATTGGAAATCATCTTGCCTGCTTTTAATAAATCTGTCTAATGCGCTGCCAATGTGTGAAGCAATTCTGGATTCTTCCATGGAATAAATCAACAGTATAGATGCTGGTTAAATTTAACTGTTTAGGTTTCGCCAAATTTAGTACAATTACTTATATCCAATGCAATGGTGGTTTTATAAATTTGGAGGGTTTATAACTTTCCTCCAGGCATTCAGGATGCCCCATCCCAAGAATTCAAAATTAACCAATTGAATGTCTTTTCTTCAAATGGTTAATAAACTGCCTAATGGATCGGCTCAATATATGATATACATGGTGAAATCCTTCAATTTCACCATAATATGGATCCGGAATATCCTCTCCAATACCATGATTGTCGAAATCGCACATTAGCACAATGTTAGATTCAGAGGCATTGTTTTCACTTATTTTTAGATGGTGGATGTCATCAAAGTTAGCTTTATCCATGGCAACCATGTAATCGAAGTTATCAAAATCCTCTACAGTCAATGCCCTTGCGACATGATCGAATTTTAATCCGAATTTCAGACCAGTATCCAGCGTTCGCTGGTCGGGAAGTTTACCAAGATGATATGAAGCCGTGCCGCATGAATCTGCTGAAAACGAATTATTTAGATTCTCTTCTTTGATAACTTTATTAAAAACAGCTTCTGCTAGGGGAGAACGGCAAATATTACCCAGGCAAACAAATAATACCCTTACTTTCACAAATCTCTTCTACCGGAAATTATTCTTTTACACTAAATCCCAAGCCAAAGCTTAGCACATTTATTCTTTGGATAGTATAGTCACCATGAAATGTAATAGGCCCAAGTTTTAACCTTAATCCCGTGGTAAATCTCAAGCTCTTGGCATCATACTCAAAAGTATTAAAATCAGTTTCTGATATTGAAACTGGATTTCTCAAGGTATTAAATAGAGGAGGTAATCCTTTAGGACTCTGGTTTACCTGATCAATATAATAGCTCCCTTTGATATCGAATTCAGTTTCTCCAAAACCATAACCAACTCCCCCGTACACGGTCAATACTGAAAATTTCTTTGAAATAATGGTTTGGATGGTAAAGGCATTACTGATGAATTCGCCAACTTGTGCTCCCTGGCCGGTATCGGTAGTAAAATCAGTAGCTGAAGCACTAGAAAGCCATTGTCCGGAAAGATCCACCTCTCCACTTAACCTTGAGTAGGCTGCGAGGAAGGACCAGCCAAATGGTACCATTTTTAACCCGGGTATGTGATCTTTTATACTATGCATTAAACCAAAACCCCATGATCCAAATTTAATGTTTCCGAATTCGATTTCGGGGGCAAACCTCAATTTTAAGTCAGTATTTGCTATTACACCAATACTTAGCTGTGCGGTTGGAACAACAATAGCATTAATTAAGAAAATGTCCTTAAGATTATTCCCATTTGGTCCTTTAAATAAAACCTGTAATGTATTAGTGGGATCATTAGCATCAAATTCATTAGGGTCGCCAGCTTTGTAGCCAAAAACCGGAAAGTCAAACTTGGAGCCATAAAGTGCTGGAACCTGGCTAGTACCTAATGGAGTAATGGACTGATTTAAGGGATCAACTTTAACCACTTTATCTAACCTGGCATTATTAAGAGTGGGTGTAGCAAAAAATTCATCTTCACTGGGTACAAATACAGTGTTAAAAGTAACATTAAATTCTATGCCTAATTTACCATGGGGGGCACCATTGGTATACCATCCACTGTTAAGCCCCGAGGCCATGGCTTCTCCCATCTTTGATAAATATCCATCCACCAAAATATTGGCATCGGATACTCCTGCTGGAAAATATTGCACTAAAGCTTTCTGAGATTGAGCTGGTATAGTAATTATCAATAATATAGTTACTACTATTGAGGGTATTGCAGTTAGTTTTTTCATATGTGTCGAGTTTAAGGAGAGGACAATTTACAAAAAGATGGTTAAAATCATAAATTAATTCAGTTCATCATTAAAAAGTGACCATTTAGGGATTTTCAGGTTACCATTTTAAATGATAAAGAATATACCCCTACAACTTATTCTTTCATAAGCTTGTTTAGCATTGCAGTAACCTCCTTTGAAAAAAGGAGGTTTTTCTTTTTATTGTAACGAAATAAAAAACCGAAGAATGGACTTTATAAAACTAAATGTTAAATACCAAAAGCAGGTTGCCTTATTAGAATTAAACAGGCCCAAAGAATTGAATGCATTGAACATGCAGTTAATGGGAGAACTGAGGGACTCCTTAAAAGCACTCGATTCCAACGATGATGTGAGAGTGATCATTATTACCGGGAATGACAAAGCTTTTGCCGCAGGTGCTGATATTAAGCAGATGTCGGATAAAAATGCCATAGAAATGTGGAAGATTGATCAATTCAGTACCTGGGATCAAATAAGAAAAACCAAAAAGCCCATGATAGCGGCTGTTTCAGGGTTCGCTTTGGGAGGAGGCTGTGAGCTTGCCATGACCTGTGACATGATTATCGCTTCTGAAACCGCTAAATTTGGGCAACCGGAGATAAAAATCGGGGTGACACCGGGAGCTGGAGGCACACAACGGCTAACCAAAGCTATTGGAAAAGCCAGGGCAATGGAAATGGTCCTAACGGGAAAATTTATTTCAGCAGCTGAAGCTTTATCATATGGCTTAATCAACAAGGTTGTACCAGTAGAGTTGTATTTAGAAGAAGCTGCTAAACTTGCCCTGGAGATTGCTGCCATGTCCCCTATCGCGGCACAAATGGCAAAAGAATCCATTAACAGATCTTTTGAGACACACCTGGATGAAGGTTTGGCATTCGAGCGAAAGAATTTTTATCTTGCTTTCT
>CBDVAV010000014.1:0-19348 GCA_965372055.1 uncultured bacterium
TGACCAAAAATGGATTATTATGAATGATAATCTAAAATATAAAGACTTTGTGGCTTCTGTTCATTTTAGTACGGAAGACGATGTATTCCATGGTAAAATTGAGGGAATAGAAGATTCCATAACCTTTGAAGGTGACTCTGTTGCTGATCTGAAAAAAGCCTTTGAAGAAGCTGCTGAAGATTACCTGAGTATCTGTAATCAAATTGATAAAAATCCTCACAAATCTTACAAAGGAAGCTTTAATATTAGGATAAATCCTGAGTTGCACAAAAGAGCAGCTCTCAAATCCATCGAACTTGGAATCTCTTTGAACCAATTCGTCGAAAAGGCAATATCAAAATTTATTTTGAGCAAATCCAACCCAAGCCGCTAAGTCTACCTAGGCTTACACCATACAGACCCAGTATGTAGCTTACCTCAACGGTTTTTTCTATCTTCACTAAATTTCAGTTTTTGTTTTGTAACTTATTCCTCTACACCATTTAAATTCACCATTATGCATAAGCTAATCAAACTAAAATTCTTATTATTTATCTCGATTCTTCTAGGAGTTAATATTTGTATGTCTCAGGTAAAGCCTGCCCCCGATCGACGTTCAGATGAAGGGGATGGCCCTCACGAAAGGTTGATCATCAGGGGAGCTACCCTGATCAATGGGAACGGTAGCATGCCAAGAGGGCCAATCGACATTGTGATCGAGGGGAATAAAATCGTTCGAGTACAGAATGTTGGTACACCTCATGTGCCCATAGATGAAGAAAGAAGACCGAAAGATGCCACCAAAGAAATTGATGCTCATGGTATGTTTGTAATGCCAGGGTTTGTTGACCTGCATGTGCATACAGGGGGTGTTCCAAAAGCCCCTGAAGCGGAGTATATGTATAAATTGTGGATGGCGCATGGCATTACCACGGTACGGGGGGTAGCATTTGGCAGCGGAATGGATTGGGCTCTTAGTGAGCAGATGCGAAGCGCAAAAAATGAAATCGTTGCTCCAAGAATGGTAGTTTACCAACGCCCAGGCTCAGGTGGTGACTGGAAAGGAGGATCAATAACCACTCCTGAAAAAGCCCGTGAGTGGGTGAGGTTTGCAGCCTCGAAGGGAGTTCAAGGCCTAAAGCTTGGAGCTGAATACCCAGATATTATGTCAGCATTAATTGATGAGGCAAAAAAACACAAAATGGGAACGGTTGCCCACCTGGCCCAAACAGGGGTTGCAGATATGAATGCCCTCGATGCCGCCAGACTTGGATTGGATGCTATGACTCATTACTATGGACTTTTTGAAGCACTTTACAAAGATGCAGATATCCAACCATGGCCATCAGATATGAATTATAATAATGAACAACATAGATTTGGCCAAGTTGCCCAGCAGTGGAATATGATCCACCCCCAAGGCAGTGAGCAATGGAATGCACTATTGAAAGAATTCCTGGAATTGGATTTCATCCTTGATCCAACCATGACAGCTTATCTTGCAAGCCGGGACGTAATGAGGGCACGGAATGCCGATTGGCACGAAAAGTATACCCTCCCAACACAGATGGATTTCTACAGGGCCAGTCGTACAGATCACGGATCTTACTATTATAATTGGACTACCTGGGATGAAATAGCCTGGAAAAACTTTTACAGGGTATGGATGGCATTTCTGGATGATTACAAAGATCTGGGGGGTCGCGTTACTGTAAGTTCTGATGCTGGCTATATCTATAACCTGTATGGATTTTCTACCATAGAGGAAATGGAATTACTCCAAGAAGCCGGATTTCATCCATTGGAGGTGATCAGGGGGGCAACAATGCACGGTGCCGAAGCCATCTTCGAGCCCCAAGGCAAGGAGATTGAATATGGGCTGATCAGACCCGGTTTACTGGCCGATCTGGTAATAATAGAAGAAAATCCGGTTGAAAACCTGAAAGTACTTTATGGAACCGGGGCTGTTAAATTGAATGATGAAACTGGAAAAACAGAAAGGGTTGGAGGAGTGAAATATACTATTAAGGATGGTATTATTTACGATGCCAAAAAACTGCTGAAAGATGTAGAGGAGATGGCCAG
The DNA here is from genome assembly GCA_965372055.1 of uncultured bacterium. Lineage (GTDB taxonomy): Bacteria > Bacteroidota > Bacteroidia > Cytophagales > Cyclobacteriaceae > CBDVAV01. The sequence continues at coordinate 2,065 of CBDVAV010000014.1, forward strand.
GAAGCAAAAAGATGAACACGAAGCTTCCCGGGAATCCGGTAATTAAAGCCATGAGGATATTTTAGAGGATTTTTATAAGATCAGCAAAATCAAAAGCAAAATGAAACAAATAGGTGTATCTCTATTAATAATCATTGTCACAATAACTGGTAATGCCCAAAATATAATTCTGGTCAAGAATATAAACCTCGTGGATATAACGAAGGGTAAAATTGTTCCCAATACCACCGTGGTGATTAGGGATGATAAAATAGAACAAGTAGCCCCTTCCCGAAGAGTGAAAGATATTGATGGTGCAACCATAGTAGACGGAACTGACAAATACCTGATGCCCGGTATGATAGATACCCACATCCATTTCTTTCAGTCGGGCAGTATTTACACCCGCCCTGATGCAATAGATTTGCGGCATAAAATGCCAACTAAAGAAGAAGATGCTTTCACCTTTGGAATGGTGCCGGATAGTTTCAGTAGATACCTTAGGTTGGGAATCACTTCGATTATGGATGTTGGTGGACCATTTCAGAACTTTGTGGTTCGGGACTCTGTGGCGGCACAACATTTGTCCCCCAATGTTTACGTTACTGGATCGCTTTTCTCCTCCTATGTACCTGAAAATCTTAGAACCGATGATCCTCCAATCGTTGAGGTTAAAAGTATTGAAGAAGCTGACGAGCTTTTTGATAAAATGATGGCTTTCAAACCTGATTTTATTAAAATTTGGTATATAGTAACCTCAGATAGTCCTGCAGAAAAGACCTTCCCTATTTTTCAGCATGTTGCCCAACGCACCCACGATAACAATTTGAAGTTAACCGTACATGCCACTCAATTGAATACAGCAAAACTCGCGGTAGAAGCTGGTGCTGATATTCTGGTACATAGTGTCACCAATGAAGTGGTTGATGATGAATTTATCAATCTTCTGATAGACAATAATGTTGCCCTTATTCCAACTTTGGTAGTAAGCGGTGGCTATGGTAGGGCAATGCTCTCGGACACGGGCAATCATCCACAGGATCTGTATTGGGCGAATTCAATAGCTTTCGGATCATTACTTGAATTTACATTATATAATGAAGAAGATCTGCCCCAACGCATAGCACGCATCCGGAAGGCAGCAGAAAATTATAGAAAGACAAGGGCAAGAAGTGACTCCATCATGGCCATTAACCTAAAGAAATTATGGGATGCAGGTGTAAATATTATGACAGGAACTGATGCTGGTAATATTGGAACGATGCATGCTTCATCCTATATCCAGGAACAGGAGGCTATGCAAATGGCAGGGCTTACCATTACCGATATCCTTAAAGCCAGCACCATCAATGCTGCAAAAGGATTTGGTCTTGAAGAAACCTTGGGCATCATTGAAAAAGGAAAAATAGCCGACTTGCTAATTTTGGAAAGGAATCCTTTGGAATCACTGGACAATCTTAATAGCACTAATATGGTGATTAAAAGCGGGATTCTAGTGGAAGCCGATGCACTAGTAAAAGAATCACCTGAAGCAGTGGTTCAGCGCCAGGTGAATGCTTATAATGCCCGAAATATTGATGTCTTTATGGATACATACGCTGAGGACATTCAATTATTTTCTTATTCTGGAAAAATGATTTCCAAAGGTCAGGAAGCCATGCGGGACCGTTATGGAAAAATGTTTGAAGCAACCCCCAATTTATATTGCCAGGTACAAAACCGTATTGTACAAGGCAATAAAGTTATTGATAAGGAATATGTTCGTGTTGGGGACAGTTTTATTAATGCAGTTGCGATATATGAAGTCGAGAATGGAAAAATAGCTAAAGTGACATTCATGCAATAATTCTGCTCTCAGTTCTGCGCTTTAAGTTACCAGAGTCAAAAATTTTGATCGAAAATGATTACAAAATCGGATGATTTTCAAAGTCCTAGAGACGTCAGAATGACTTGTAGATCCGGAAAACATACATCACCCACTTTTGGATGTGCCCCGGGATATTTACAAGCCAATTTGGTAATACTGCCTGAAAAATATGCCGAAGATTTCAAGGGATTTTGTTTATCCAACCTAAAGCCATGCCCACTACTTGAAATCACAAAACCAGGTGCATTTCATTTACAGGATTTGGCCAAGGATGTTGACTTACGGGTTGATTTACCCAAATACAAGGTGTTTCAAGATGGGGCTGTCATTGAAGAACCTACAGAAATCACTAAGTGGTGGAGGGATGACCTTGTGACCTTTTTATTAGGCTGTTCCTTTAGTTTTGAAGATGAAATGATAAAGGCCGGGTTTTCTGTAAGGCATGTAGAGGAAGATAAAAATGTGCCGATGTATAAAACGAACATAGAATGTTTACAACATGGAATGTTTGTAAGTAATATGGTGGTATCAATGCGTCCCTTGAAGCCCAGTAGTTTGGCCAAAGTAACTGATATTACTTCCCGTTATCCATTTGCACACGGAGTCCCTGTACATCATGGTGATGTAGAAGAGATAGGTATTGCAAATATCTCAAATCCCGATTTTGGGGATAGAGTAAAAATCCATCCTGATGAAATACCTGTTTTTTGGGCATGTGGGGTAACGCCACAATTGGCGATAATGCAATCCAAAATCGAATTTGCCATTACACATAGTCCCGGTTGCATGTTTGTCAGTGATATCAAAACCGATGAATTTATTTGGAAGTACATGATATATAACCGAACATAATTCAATCTGAATTATGTTCCGCTATGGAACACATATTGATGTTTACGCAATAATATTGTCAGGTAACTAGTAGACAATCAAAATGTTATCTATAATGGCATGGCTTTAGTAAAGTAATTAATTAAGAATGATTAAATTAGGGTAACGTCATGATCAGGAACTATATAAAAACTGCTTTCAGAAGCCTCATTAAGAATAAAATATTCACGATTATTAACCTTTCGGGCCTGTCATTGGGAATGTCAAGTGTAGTGTTGATTTTCCTTTTTATCAGGGATGAAATAAGTTATGATAAGTTTCATGACAATGCGGACGATATTTATAGGATTGCCTGGCAGAGTGGCGACCCTCAAACCCGTACCCCACACCCTATGCCCTTGGCAATGGTAAGGGATTTCCCAGAAGTAATTAATGGAACCACTCTTTCACCATTGTGGGCACCCGGCCTTACTAAAATGACATTAGCAGTAATCAATCCTGAAAATGGCGTTAAGTTTGATGAAAGAGAGATATTAAGTGTAGACAGTACCTTCCTTGATGTATTTTCATTCAAGCTCTTAAAAGGGAACAAGGAAACAGCCCTGAAAATCCCTAATGTATTATTAGTAACAGAGAGTTCTGCAAAGAAATACTTTGGTGAAGAGGAGCCAATTGGAAAATTTCTAACAATCAATACTAATGATAGCGAAGTAGATCTGGAAATTGCCGGGTTAATCGAAGATGTACCTGCAATCTCTCATTTTCATTTCGATTTTCTCATATCCTATGTCACTTTAAAAGTTGGTGAGTCTAGGGAATATTATACCTGGGCAGACGATGGACATTTTAATTATATTAAATTGATACCCGGTGCGGATGCAAAAGCCCTGGAGGACAAATTAATGGATTGGGTAGCAGGATATAGGAATTGGGACCGCAGAACCCTGGAGCGAATGGCCAATTCCAAAATCAAGTACATATTACAACCCCTTACTGATATCCATTTAAAATCCCACCTAAGATGGGAGCTGGAAACAAACGGCAATATTTCTTATGTATATATCATGTCCGCCGCGGCCATATTTATTCTGTTGATTGCTTCAGTAAACTTTATGAACCTTACTTCTGCCAAATCAAGCGAGCGTACTAAAGAGATTGGAGTGAGAAAATCCCTGGGAGCCTTCCGAAGCCAATTGGCTGGCCAGTTTATTGGCGAATCAATTATGCTATCGCTAATGGCTATCTTGTTTGCAGGCTTATTGTTGGAAATAACCTTGCCCTGGTTTAATGAGCTAACAGGCAAATCGCTTTCCATAAATTATTTGCAAGACTTTAAACTTTTGGGAATAATGATCGGGATTGCGGTATTCGTGGGTTTGATTTCGGGAATTTACCCTGCATTGTACTTGGCAGCCTCAAAACCCCATTTGATACTAAAGGGTGATGTAAGCACGGGAAATAAAGGAGGTTTTGTTAGAAATATTCTGGTTGTGCTTCAATTCGCAGTTTCCACGGTTTTGATATCAGGGAGTGTAGTGATTTTGAAGCAACTGAATTACATCCAAAACAAAGGCCTGGGGTTCGACAAGGAGCAACTGTTGGTATTACCTATAAGGACAGATGAAATGCGCAATCAATCGGAAACAGTAAAAACCGAGATGTTAAAAATACCTGGTGTAAGTAGTGTGTCAGCAGTTTCAAATCCCCCTGGGGGGCAATTCAATCAAAACCCTGTTTATCTTTCAAGCGATGATCAAAACAGGGTAGATGCTTCAGAATTTCGTGGCGACTTCGACATATTTAATACTTTGGGCCTGAATATAATTGAAGGCCGGGGTTTTGATCGGAGCTTTTCCACAGATTCTGCAACGGCATTCGTGTTGAACCAAAAAGCGGCACAGGCTTTGGGAGGGGGAAATGTAGTTGGAAAAGAGTTGGTTTGGGATGCCGATGGGCTTTTTTTCAGAGGAAATATAATTGGAATCGTTGAGGACTTTCACTTCCAATCCCTGCATCAGCCTATCAGGCCGGTAATTTTTCAAATATTACCTTCTACCTATAACAACCTTTTGGTTAAGGTGAAAACAGACGATTTCGAAAATCTTATTTCTCAAGTTGAAAATGTCTGGAGAAACTTCGATAATTCCTTTGCTTTTGAATTCACATTTCTGGATCAAACCATTGATGAGCAATATCGGGCCGAGCAAAGATTGGGAAAAGTATTTAGTGGATTCTCGTTCCTGGCCATCATTATTGCTGCCATGGGATTATTCGCCTTGGCCTCCCTAATGTTTGCCAACAGGGCAAAAGAAGTAGGCATCCGAAAAGTTCTGGGTGCACAACCTGCCAACCTGGTTATTATGTTATTAAAGAACTTCACTTTACTGGTAATCATTGGGATTCTCATCGCATTGCCAATTGCCTGGATGATTATGTCTAACTGGCTGCAGAATTTCAACTTTAGAATAGACCTTAGCCCTGCAATTTTTGTTTTATCAGCAATAAGTATTATCATTATTGCCTGGCTCACACTTGGATATCTGACAATTAGGACCGCTACTTCTAATCCAATTGATTCGATCAGGGATGAATAAACTGTTCAAATTAAGAAATGTGTCTTTGGGAATACATTTCGCCATTATTATTCTTTCCCCTTTTTTGGCTTGTTCACAAACTATAAGAGATGTACAATCTAAGCTGGGAAAAGAGGAAATAGCGATAGAATATATAGCTCACGCCAGTTTTAGGATTCATACAAAACAACATAGCATCTTGTTAGACCCATTCGCTGACAAGATATGGCTGGGTTATAACTTTCCGAAAAGCATCCATGCTGATGCAATATTTAGCACCCACCCTCATTATGATCATGATGGTGGGATCTTTCGTGGTATTACACCTTATTGGAAAGATAATACAGTCTTATATCAGGATGCCGGCAAATACCAGGTTGGTGATTTTTTAGTGACTGGAATCACCGGGAAACATGCCGAGCCATATGGGAAAGAGTTTAAGCAAAAAAACACTATCTGGATCATCGAAGTTTTTGGGATCAGGATTGTCCATTGGGGGGATAATGGACCAGTAACTGATGCACTGTTATCCGAGCTTAAAAACATCGATATACTTATGTTGCCAATTGACGATGAGGATCATTTACTAAAAAAGGAAGAAGTAAATGAAATCATTGAGAAAGTAAATCCCGGTATCTTGGTTCCGATGCATTATAGGCTGGGCGATCTTGAGGATGAAGGAAATCCTAGTGACCTGGGTTCAATTGAACAATTTGTAGAAACCAGGAAGAATGTGCTACAATTGGAGAATCATTTAAAAGTGTTTTCCAATAGCAAACAACTTAAGAATATTGAGATAATTGTTTTTCAACATTCACCACTTGTAACAATTAATTAATATTCGCACATGCTTAAAAATTATGGTAATTATATATACTCATACCCAAAGTATATTTTCTGGTAATTTGATTGCATGCCCTTGGCATTTTTTGCAATGGACAATTGGTTGGAGAACTTCCCCTATCAAGTTGACAAAAATCTATCAATATTTATTTTAGCAGCAATAATAGCAGCAGTAATTGCCTTTGTAACAGTTATATTTCAGTTAATAGAAGCAGCAGTGGTCAATCCTGTGGATTCGTTAAAAAATGAATGATTTTACTGGACATTAAATACTGCTGGCCCTAAATATCAATTATAATTGACAATGTTTTTTCAAAAGCAGCTAGCATCCCTTATATTTAGGTATGCTAACCGTATTGACTTTCTTTTTATTACTTTTCTTGCTGATATCAGCTATTTATTTAAATATTATCAGACGGACTCAAGTAACAAGAAATAAATGGCATAACCCAGTTAAAATCCTCCTCGCTATAGTTTATTCTTTTAATATAAGTGGGTTTATCATAGCAGGATATTTATTGTTAAGTTATGAGATGGAAATAAATGTAAGCAATTGGATATGGTCGTTTTTCATCATACTAATGATCCTGATAATCTCCTCGCCGGTTATATATTTCAGCCGTCAGTTAGGAATTTCATATAAATTCCCTATCACCCGGATTCGAATGGTACTAATACTATTGAACATTTATCCTGCAATAAATATTATTACCTTCTATAATATAAAGTTGTTATAGCGATTGATTTAACAGCTTTTCTTATTTATAGCATGATGAAAATAATTGCTTGAATTCTTATGGCTGTACAAGAAGTTTGATGATGTGAATGAATTTCCCTGAAAACCTTAGTTATTTTCCCTATTTTCTTAAATTTAGGTGTTAATAGAACCCACACACAACAAATTTTTGACTGCCAAGATAAGGTCTATTTCAAGAAAGAAAACCAAGAAAAACCAATTTGACTGGCTTATTGGTACTTGGAAGAATACTGGTGCCGCGAATACCTATGAAGATTGGGTTCTTGGTGAAGATATGTTTCCGGTTGGGAGGGGGTATAAAATGGAAGAAGGTGAAAAGATAATCTCTGAAGACATCAGGATAATTAAGAATGGTGATCATTTTTATTATGAGGCCAAACTCCCCTTTAATGAGACCCCCATTATTTTTAAGATTGTCAATATTAGCGAATGTGGATTTGTTTGTGAGAACTACGATTATGAATTCCCCAAAAGAATATCTTACGAATTGATCGGATTCGATTTGTTGGATACAAGGTTAATTGGCCATCATCGCTCCCTAAATTTCAAATTTAATAAACTGGAGGGAGAGGAACCCGAGTAGAGGAAATCGATAGTATAATTTTATACTGGTAAGATTATTGTGCTAAACTCCATTATACTTTATTCCTCCCCCAAATTGGGGTATGGGAAGATCAAGAAATTTACTATATTCCCGATTGAAAATATTGGGAATCAGGCTGTTAACAACTTAACCCTTATGTCTGGGAAATCTAAATATAATATACTTTACGTTGATGATGAGTACAATAACCTTGTTGTATTTGAAAGTGCTTTTTTCACTAATTACAATATTTTAACCGCAATTTCGGGGCGGGAAGCCCTCAAAATAATCAGGGAAAATGAGATTCACCTTATAATTACCGACCAAAAGATGCCTGTTATGACCGGGATAGAATTATTGGAAGAGATAAGCCCCGAATTTCCAGATATCCCGAGCATGATAATAACCGCTTACAGTGATATAGACTTTATAATACCTGCAATTAATAAATGTGGCATATTTAGCTACATATTAAAACCATGGGATTCAAGAGACCTTAAGATTACCATTGACAATGCTTTAGCCAAGTACCAACTTAACAAGGATAATAAATTGCTGCTGGAAAATTTACGTAAAGCCAATGAAGATCTTGAACTTAAGGTAAGTGACAGGACTGTTGAACTGAACAAAACAAATAAAGAATTATTAGCCATTAATTCGCTAAAAGATAAACTTTTCACTGTTATTTCCCATGATTTACGACAACCTGTATTATCCTTTGAAGTTTTATTGGAAACTATTAGAAGCTATAAGGATAAACTAACCAGGGAAAAATTTGAGGTGCTTACAACTGCGATTCAATCCCAGTTAACGGAAGTAAAAGACCTGATGGACAACCTCTTGAATTGGGCCATGGTCCAAATGCAATACCATGAACTTAACAAACAGGATTTCGATTTAAAGAATTCCCTAAAAAGGAATCTTGAATTATATCGTGAACAAGCCAATGAGAAGAGGATTAAATTAAGCTTACATGAAAATAAGGGTAATGAATATGTCAATGGAGATGAAAACATGTATGATGTTGTACTGAGAAACCTCCTAAGCAATGCAGTTAAGTTTACAGATAAGAATGGGAAAATAGACTGCTCAATAGATCATACTAAAAGTTACATTGTTGTTAGTATTAAAGATAATGGCAGGGGCATACCAAAAGAAACAAAGGAAAAATTATTCAAGAATATGGAAATGATAACCACCAGGGGAACTGCCAAAGAAAAAGGAATTGGAATTGGTTTAAAGCTCTGTAAAGAATTTGTGGAGATGCAGGGTGGAAAGCTATCCCTTGAAAGTGAAGTAGGGGAAGGATCGATATTTAGTTTCACTGTTCCAAAGTAGCTACTAAATGAGGATAGCCCCTACCATATTGCTTTTTATGATGATATTAGGCATGATACCAGTAGTTTTTGGGTCAATTGCCCACACCGCTTCATCTATCCAGGACCCTGATACCCTTTCGATATTAAATGACTTGGCCAAAGCACGAAATTCTTTGAAAACAAAGGATTTTGCGCAAGCGATATTTATAGGTGAAGCTGTACTGGAAGAGGCCAATTCTGCCAACTATCCAAAAGGGATCATATCTTCTTTACTTATAATATCAGAAGCATATAAAGAAAATCAACAGTTTCCTTCAGCATTTGATAGATATCTTCGTGCTTTATCAGAATCCGAAAAATCAGGCACAAAGAATGATCTTCTCCAGGCATACCGGGGCATAGGGGATCTTTTTATCAAGTGGCAGGTTTTTCCAAAAGCTACAGAGTATTTATTGCAAGCAAATAGTATCGTAAAATCTTTAAACCAAGTCAATTTAAAAATAGATATCCTGGAACAGCTTGCTTTCTCATATCTTCAACAAAAAGATTACCAAAACGCTATCCTTTATTATCTAGACGCCCTGGAAATAAAAAGAAATGAAAGCAATGATCTGGAAATCATAGCTACCCTCGACCAACTCCGTGCTGCCTATATGTCCACAAATCAGTTTGAAAAAGCCCTGGATCAAAATTTGGAAATCCTAGAACTGGAAAAAAAGATTGAAGATTCAATCGGGATTGGAAACTCTTTGAATAATATCGGATTTCTATACAAACACTTGGGTAATTACGAAGGTGCCCTTAGTTACTTTCAGGAATCATTATTGCACATTAGAAAACTGAATACCAAAGGACTCCCATCTGAAAGTGAAAAAAGTACCCTGTACAATATTGGGGCAATTTATAATGAAGTTGGAGAGTATGAAAAATCAACACGTTATTACCTTGATGTACTAAAAATATGGAGGGACAATGCCAAACCCTTAGACCTGGCCTTGATTTACTATCACATGGCCTATAACCACTCCCGGTTGGAAAATTATAGCACTGCTATTTTGCACGCGAAAGCGGCAAGTACCTACGCTAAAGAAGCCACAGATCTTCAATATCAAGCCCTGGCTTATAAGTTATTATCTGAGATTTACGGAAGCATAAACGATAATTCAAAGGCTCTTCTATACTATCACTCACAGGCTGAAATCAGTGACCAGATCATGCAGGAAAAAAAGCTGCAACAGCAAAAAGACCTTCAGTTGCAAATTGAGGTCGAAAAAAAAGAAAATGAATTCAGGATACTGATGGTTGAAAAAGAGATGCAGGCTCTTGAAGTAAAGAAACTTGAGTTTATAGGAGAGAAAAAGCAGCAGGAATTGGAGCTTTTATTGCAAGAGCGGGAATTGCAAGTCATGATGTTAAAAAACCAGCAAGCGGAGAAATTAAAGACCCAACAGCAACTTGAGCTCACCAGGAGATTGCACAATGCCCAGGTAAAAGATCAGCAATTGGCCATGTATAGGTATCGCGATAGTATTTCCGCGTTAACAACCCGGAAACAACAACTGGAAGAAAAGCAAAAAGAAAGGGAATTGGAATTGTTACACCAGCAAAAGGCAAACCAGGAATTAATTCTGGAAGAGCAAAGTACCTTGCAACGCGTTTATATTGGCGGATTAGTAGTATCTGTTTTTATCCTTTTTCTGATCCTCCGCAGTTATTTTCTCAGCAAAAAATCCAATAGCAGGTTAGCCAGGCAAAACCAAGAAATACAGACCCAAAAAGACAAGCTGGAGAAAGCGCTGGCCAAGCTAAAGGAAGCACAATCACAATTGGTTCAATCCGAGAAGATGGCCTCGCTCGGTCAATTAACCGCGGGAATAGCCCATGAAATTAACAATCCTATGAATTTTGTTTATGCCGGGGTGGATGGGCTAAGTACATCGCTGGACCGCCTAATGCTGTTGTTGAACAAATACGATCAAATAGAACAACAAGAAGGTAATGAAAAGGAATTGTTGAAAGAAGCCAAAGAGCTTAAGAATGAGATATTTTTTGAAAAAACCAAAAATAGTATCGTTAAATTAATAAGTGCCGTAAGGGATGGTGCTTCCCGTACAGTTGAGATCATTAATGGTTTGAGAAACTTCTCAAGAATGGACGAGAAGATATTAAAATATGCAAATATTCATATGGGGCTTGATGACACTTTATTGATACTCAACAACCAGCTAAAAAATAAGGAAATTGTTCTTGAAAAAGATTATGATCAGCAAATGCCGGAGATCATGTGCTATCCAGGGCAATTGAACCAAGTGTTCATGAATATTTTGAGCAATGCCATCCAGGCCATTCCCCAAAAAGGGGTCATCAGCATCCTAACCAGGTGCACTGACCACGATATAAAAATCAGCATAGAGGATTCAGGCATTGGTATGACTGAGGAAGTTAAAGAAAAGATATTCGAGCCATTTTTCACCACTAAAACCGAAGGTCAAGGCACAGGTCTGGGATTATCCATTAGCTACGGAATAATTCAAAAGCATCAAGGTAAATTATTGGTACATAGCAAGCCAGGTAAAGGAAGTGGTTTTATAATTATTTTGCCAAGGTCAATTAAGGCCGATTCTGCCCAAAAAAGTGCATAAGAGAAAATCATCATTTTCATCAACTATTTTTGAGATCATTACCCAAAGCCATCTGATGCCTGTTTGGCGTCCTTCAATTCTTCCTCTTATAAAAAACAAACTCCCCGCCTTCATCCCCTAAACTTTTAAGTGGGTTACCGATAGGGGTCTGGTTGCTCTTATCCGCAACTGTCATTTTAACATATTGCACTAATTCCGATACTGTTATCTTCTCTTTTTCATTATTCTTTAGGAATTCAATGAATGCATCGGCAAAAGGGCTGTTATTCCCATAGGCCCCATCGGAAACAGTCTCCAACCTTCCCGAAGCCAATCCCCACCTGGACCTGAATTGCTCCACATTTTCCACGTACCCCCTGGATTGTTCAGCAAACAATGAGCCTGAGAAACAGGCATCCGCTACCAAAAATGTATGCTGTGAATCGACATTCTCCAACACTTTTAGAATAGATGAATTTGGTAAATAATCGCCCTCAGCATTAACATTGGCTTCATAAGGGATCCAATAACCTTCATTAAGTAATTCATCAAAATGGCCGTGCCCTGAAAAATATACCAAAAGGTTATCTTTCGGGGTAACCCTTTCAATATAGGATCTCAGTGTTTTATATATGTTGTTCCTGGTTGCCTGGGCGTTGGTCAAAACCGTGACTTCAGAAAAATCAAAGTCATACATTCCGATCAAAGTGGATGCAATGTCATTTGCATCCCTGACTGCATTGTTTAGCTTGGGCCAATGTACATAATCATTGATGCCGACTATCATTACATAATTCTTGGCATTTGCTGCAACATAATTTTCCCCATCAAGGTCCTTTCTCGTTACCACGAATTTCTTGAGGGCGATGTTGTCATTTACATCAACAATTTCTATGGTCACAAAATTGTCGCCCATGGAAAGTGGGAGTTTGATCAGGAAATTACCATTGTCCCGAATGGGCGTTTCAATCCCATTAACTCTAATTGACCTTATCCCGGCTTCATCGATTGCTGTTCCCTTGATATCAATAATATCTTTTGAATATCGCACTCGGTTATTCTGCATATTTGGTGGGCTGGAAATAAATACCTGAGGAGGTGTTTTATCAGATTCATCTTTAAATCTGAATATGGGAGAAATCTTTAACGAAGCAACATCATATACCTTAACCGTGGTGCTGTACTCTTCAACTATCGCTAATCCTTTACCATCGGGGCTGATTGCTGCACTAAGAATTGGGTTCTTGGTCTGTTCCTTAAAACTCAAAAGTCCGGTTTTGGTTTCATAGATATATACATTTTTATTGTCTGCAGCTGCCATTATATATTTGCCATCACTGCTGAATTCTGTATCCACTATCCAACCTTTATGATCCCTCAATTGATTGACTTTTTCTCCAGTTTCGATATCCCACAAAACAACACTTTTGTCTTCACTGGCTGATGCCAACAATTTTGAATCGGGACTAAAAGCCAGGTCCCTGATCCATGTTTCATGGCCAACCCATTGCTTTATGATCTCACCTGTTGCTAAATCCCTCACAATTATATTCTTATCACCCCCAGCGGTAACCAGATATTGATTATCTGGGCTAATAGCCAAAGCTTTTACTGCTTTGGTGTGATCTGTTTTAGAATAGACCAAATTTCCATTGGATACCTCCCAGACGTTCAACTTCATGTCTCCCCCAACCGAGGCAATCAGGCGATTATCATGTGAAAACATCACTTGGGAAACCGGTTTATTATGACCTTGTAATGTTCTCAATTCATTCCCATTGGTCAAGCTCCAAATCTTCACCGATTTATCTTTGCTACCGGAGGCCATAAACTCATTGTTCTGGCTAAAATCAATAGCTGATACAGCTTTTGAATGGCCGCTAAATGTCCGTACTTTGGTGTCTCCCGAACTGAAGAACTCAATTTTATTGCCAGCCATTACTCCTGCGAACTTACCGTCAGCAGTATATTTAATTCCGGTAGCACCTTTAACTTTCATCTCGCCCTGGGCAAATACGAAAAGTACTAGAAGGTTTGCAGCGATAGATAATATAATGTTTTTCATGGTTTCTTGGTTTATCTTTTCTTTCCAAAAGTGTAATTGGCGCCAATTCTGACAGAAATAAAGTCATCATCTCTATCTATGAAGAAAAACTCTCCACCTGCCGGGATATATTCAAACTCAATTACATTGAGGTATAATTTGTTAGATAGACGTATCATTAGCCCAGCCCCAAAAGTTATACCAGTCCAGTCATCGGCAAAATTTAGCAAGGGACTAACTTCTTCAACCGTTTCAAACTTGGTAAGTGTTAAAAATCCATAGGGTCTAAATTTCGAAACTCTTCCTGTAGATACCTGGATCCTGGCCCCAATCAGCAACTGTTCCACGTCAAATTCCTCATCTACCACATCTCCGTTAAAATTTTGACCCCAAACTGATTTGGTATAAAAGCCTCCAATTGCCAGGAATTGATTGATATGAACATTAAGCTCCAACCTGTAATTAAAACCATCATAGTTTGTTATATCTCCGGTATAACCCGTTTTTAGGGCCACGTCGAAAGTTGGAATTGGAAGTTGGGCAAATGCAGCCAGCGGTAAACAAATTATTATTAATAAGAAATATTTCTTCATTTTTTTACTTACTATAATTGAAACTAAATACTATTTCACGATTTTGCCTAAAAGTAAAAGACGGATCTAGCTCTGGATTTAATATCCACCAATCATTAAAATATACAGAAGCTAAATCATCCCCATTCTTAAAAAACCCGGGGAATAATAAAAAGGGTTGAAAATAGTAGATGTCAGGTAGACGACTTTGGTCGCCATTAAAAGAACGATTTTCACCAAACCTGCTGTCTTCTAACTTAACACTTGCGGTTATCTTCCCCTGGACAAAAGGAGCGAATCTCAAACTACCAGAGCTATCGGGAAAAAATCTCATATTCCAAAATCCGTAACCAAAGCCTGTATATATGGATCGGTTAGAAGTTAGGTGTTGTTGTTGTTCATCAAAAATGATGGATTCCGGGGTAGGTACACCATCCATAATTCCAAATCTTTTCAATGCCAACGCAGCAATATTTTCTTCCGATACATTGGAAAACTGGTCTCCATACCCTACATAAATAGCTTCCTGGTATCTAAAGCCTTTGCCCTCTAAAACATTCCTTTTTATGTAATCAACTTTATTTCCAAAGGAGGAAGTATAAACGAGGCTATCTGACATGATCAAGACCAACCCGGTGCATGCCTCAAGATTAGGATCAGACATGCATGGATCAAAAGCGTCTCCATATATAGTGATCATACTAGCTAATCTACCACGGGAATCGTATCCGAAAATATAAGCTTCAAATAGCTGGCCTCCTACTTCATTGTGCATCCTCGTTAACCTGTCTTGGCTGTCCCATAAATCAAAAAATGTTTTAACAGTACCAGTGGCATCAGAGGAGTAAATATTTTGTCGACCATTTATAGATGAAGTCTGGGTTCCAGTCCTAAAAGCAAAATCACCACTTCTTATATTCCAGGTAATGGATGCAATTTTGCCGTCATTGGTAAATTGAGACGTCCCGCCCCCTAAATCCCTGGGGCCATCTTGAGTGGTTTGATTAATTTCAATACTATTCAGTTTTAGATCTGCATTGGGATCGGTAATGTCTTCGTCATCAATAATTGAACAAGTGGAAATTAAAAATACAAGCCCAAGAAGTAGAATCAGTATCTTCATATTAGCCTATAATTACGGGTTTAGGAACTTATTATCTGTGAAATATCATTAAAATTACGACATCTTTAAAATGAAACACTCAATTCAAATTAATAATTGCATTTTCACATTGTATTTTAAACGCCTGATTCATCTCTTCAAAACCTTTGGCCACTTTGGTTTCAAGGGACTTTTTCATCAATGGAACCATTATCCCGCTAAACTGTTCGCGGTGAACAAATTGTGTTGATCCATCCTGGTTTTGATTGATTTCGAAAATATGGTGACCATCAAATAATCCAATTATAAATAGATGCCCCAACCAACTAAATGATTTCCCAGAATGAAAAGTGGCCACTTTGGGCTTCATTGTCATTTTGCTCATTCCTTTTATTTCCAGCCTGACCTTTAATCGGTTTCGCCTTTTCAAATCCCCCTCTATTGATTTGATCATCGGGTTCCACTCAGGATATTTTTTAAAATCCGTCAGGGTTTCCCAAACCTTTTCCGGCGGACAGTCAATATTAATTTGGGTTTTGATCTCCAACATAATTGAAACAGTTAAAAATAATTGCAAAGATTTATCTGTAATTCCAAAAAGCCAAAAAATATTTGAATAATATTTTCTGGCTTAATAATAACACTCTAATTCTAATTTTAATTTTCGTTCAATTCACCTACCTTTGTGCCAATTTATACCATAATCAAATCTAAGATCAAGTACCTGCTTAAATATGCCAAAAGACCAAAGCATTAAGTCCGTCCTGATTATCGGGAGCGGGCCTATTATCATTGGACAAGCCTGCGAATTTGATTACTCCGGATCCCAAGCTTCAAGGTCATTAAGGGAAGAAGGTATTGAAGTCACCCTTATAAATTCAAATCCCGCTACTATAATGACCGACAAAGTTACGGCGGATAATATTTACCTAAAACCCCTTACCAAGAAGTCCATCATCGAGATCCTCAAAAAACATGAGATTGATGCGGTACTTCCAACCATGGGAGGCCAAACTGCCTTAAACCTTGCCATCGAATGTCAAAATTCTGGGATTTGGGACATCTTTGATGTGAAAATTATCGGGGTTGATATCAATGCCATTGAAACTACCGAAAACCGGGAAAAATTCAGGTTGTGCATGATGGAGCTTGGTGTTAACGTGTGTAAAGGGGAAACAGCCTCATCATTCCTGCAAGGGAAAGAAATAGCTCAAGAAATCGGCTTTCCCCTGGTGATCAGGCCCTCTTTTACCCTGGGAGGTACCGGTGGGGGTTTCGTTGATAATGCCAGTGAATTTGAAAAAGCACTTTCCCATGGATTACATGCCTCTCCAATCCATGAGGTGTTGGTAGAGCAAAGCATTTCGGGTTGGAAGGAGTACGAGTTGGAGTTGCTGCGGGACAGTAATGGGAATGTGATCATCATTTGCACTATTGAAAATTTCGACCCCATGGGAATCCATACCGGAGACTCCATCACTGTAGCGCCTGCCATGACTTTACCTGATACGGTATACCAGAAAATGCGCAACCTTGCCATTGTCATGATGAATGGAATAGGTGAATTTGCCGGGGGATGTAATGTACAGTTTGCCGTCAATCCAGAAAATGATGAAATTGTAGGCATTGAAATAAATCCCAGGGTTTCACGGTCATCGGCCCTGGCATCAAAAGCAACGGGATATCCCATTGCAAAAATTGCCGCCAAACTGGCCATAGGATATAACCTTGATGAGCTTAAAAACCAAATTACCAAATCAACATCTGCGTTTTTCGAACCGGCCCTGGACTATGTTATTGTAAAGATTCCCCGTTGGAATTTTGATAAATTCGAAGGCTCCGACAGACGACTCGGATTGCAAATGAAGTCGGTGGGAGAAGTGATGGGGATTGGCCGCAATTTTCAGGAGGCGTTACAGAAAGCTTGTCAATCGTTGGAGATCAATAGAAATGGATTAGGTGCAGATGGGAAAGAACTGACCAACCAGCAAGAAATCCTTCACAGTTTGGAAAACCCCAGTTGGAACAGGTTGTTTCATATCTATGATGCCCTGAAATTGGGAATCCCCATGAATACTGTCCAGGAAATTACCAAGATCGATAAGTGGTTCTTGTATCAGATTGAAGAATTGATATTACTGGAGAATGAAATTGAAAAACACAATTTGGATACCATTCCCAAGGAGCTAATTA
>CBDVAV010000015.1:0-19003 GCA_965372055.1 uncultured bacterium
TATATTATTGATTATCAACGTAGTATGTTTCATTATCAGGTCTAAGTGCACGATGAAACCAGAGAGGCCTTCTCAATCCATCGGGGCCAGGTGCAGGGCGAGTCATTGACAGCCACTCCTTATATATTGCAAATGACTTATCTGTATCTACGAAAATATCACCGTAATTATCATCATCGTGGGCTCTTTCCAGCCTGACTTTCTGATGCCAACAATGCATTCCACTAATTGGATCAGGGTGTACCGGAAAAGTGATGTTCTGGTGTACCCCACCATCACTCCAAAATACCCGGGAAGAATCAGCATCCTCACTGTTAAAGGGTTTAATCCCTCTAATGGTACTCATCTTCCATTTTCCCTTTTCTGGATTTTTGATAGATACTACATTTGTAGCCCAACTGTTCCCTTTTGTATCTTCAGGTCTTCGCCATCTACCAAGATGATGTGAACATGCCAACACACCTGGTTTCATGCCTTCTGTAACCCAAACCTTATCCACGAAATAACCGATGTCGGTATTAATCCTTACCAAATCCCCAGTTTTAAGATCGAATCTTGCCGCATCTGTGGTGTGTATCCAGATTGGATTTCTATTGGCAATTTCTGCGAGCCATTTTGCATTCCCTGATCTCGAATGGATCAAAACCGGCAGTCTAAAAGTTGGCACCAGTGGAAAATCACCTTTTTCCCTGTCCAATTGCTCTGAATGTACGTGGCTCTTTATATAAGTTGGAATAGTATACTCAGGCCATTTCCAATCTATCATGGTTTGCGAAAAGAACTCTTGTTTTCTACTGGGTGTTGGAAAACCGGTAACCATCTTCCCTCCTACTTTCACGCCAATATATTTGCCATTTTTGGAAACTATGCCATTTTTGGGATCGACATTGCTTCCTTCGGCTTCTGTAGGCGACAATTCCTTAAGGTTCTTTTCGTATGATGTTTTTTCAATCTCAAAAGCTCCATATTTTTTCATATAATCAAGGGCAGAAAGCCCTTCGATTTCAGCTTTTTCTTTCAATCCAGGTATATTCTCGAAAATAAACCTGTAATATTCATCAACAGTGATCTTTTCGCCTTCCCTGTAAGGTGACTTAAAATGATTCCTGATTCCCAGGCTTTCATCGGGGTCAATTTTCCATGATAACTCAATCCAGAATTCATCCTCTTCCCAGACTTCACCGGGATTTGTTTCATAAGTGAATGAAGTATCAATGCCTGCCCTTCGGGCTGCTTCCCGAAGCACAGGTTGGCGGAATGCCACCCACATACCACTGTGGGTTTCATAACTATTTATATCGTGCCTTTCCGCTGCATGACCCATTGGCAGAACATAATCGGAAAAATATGCCGTTTCATTCCAGGTTGGGGTCATGGCTACATGCAAACCAATTTTATCTTCATCTGTCAATGCTTCAATCCAGGAAAATCCATCAGGATATGTCCACACTGGATTAAAGACCCTGGTGAAATATACTTCCAATTTCCCTCTGCCCTCTTTTAAAAAATGTGGTAATAATTGGCTCATTTCAAAAAATGCCAATGGGTATTCATTGGGAAAATGAAGTTCATTCCAAAATTTCTGCGCTGGGGGATTATCAAAGAAAGTTGGTTTAAATTTATTCCATCCACTTGGGGAAGTTCCCCCTACAGTTCCAACACTACCGGTAAGGACAGTCAAAAAATGCAGGCACCTGGCCACGGCCCATCCGCCGAGGTTTCCACTTCCTGCACTGCGCCAAGTGTGGCAAGCAAAACGACTCCCAGCTTTACCAATCAGCCTTGCCACTTCAACCACAGTTTTGGCTTTGACCCCGCTTTCGCTTTCAGCAAATTCCGGAGTATAATCTGCATAAACTTTTTTTAGGGTATCAATAAAGTTTCCAAAACTGCACTCAATTCCAGAGTGTTCTTTTATCAAGTACTCATCCCAATTGACCCAGGTTTTTACATATTCTTTATTATAAAGACCTTCGTCCAAAATGACCTTAACCATTGCCAGTAAAACTGCTGCTTCAGAACCGGGATACGAGGGCATCCAATAGTTGGCCATGCTCGCAGTGTTGGATAATCTTGGATCCATTACCGCAAGTTTAGCCCCACTCATCATTCCCTCCATAATTCTTTGGGCATGAGGATTGAAATAATGTCCTGATTCAAGATGTGCACTAATCAGCAATATAAAGTTCGCATTGGCATAGTCCGGTGAAGGCCTATCATAGCCGTGCCAGATATTATAGCCGAAGCGAGCTCCTGATGAACATATATTGGTATGGCTATTGTGCCCATCCACACCCCAGGATTTAAGCACCCTGTCCATATAACCTTCATGCCCGGGCCTTCCCACGTGATAAACAATCTCATTATTGCGTTTTTCGTACAAAGCTTTTCTTATTCGTCCTGCTATATCATCCAATGCATCTTCCCAGCTGACTTTTTCCCATTTGCCTTCCCCCCTTTTACCAACTCTTTTCAATGGATAGAGAATGCGTTCAGGGTCATTGATTTGATTGATGGTCGCTGGCCCCTTTGCACAATTTCTTCCCCTGCTGCCAGGGTGATAGGGATTTCCTTCAAACTTTCTGATCTTCCCATTCTCTTTGTCAACATAAGCCAGTAAACCACAAGCCGACTCACAATTAAAGCAGGTAGTGGGAACAATTGAGTAATGTTTCTTTTGCTTTTTTGCCCAACCTTTTGCTTCATATTCCACCCAATCATCCCATTTTTCGGGGGGAGGATAATTAGTAAGATCTCCTGGCTCCGTTAGGCTGGGGATTTCATCCATTGGTTGATCATGAAGCTGGGGGATGATTTTAAGGGTTTCGGCAACTTTTTCAATTAGGGTAGGATTATGTTTATAGCTCATTATATTTTTTAATAAATTATGCTAAATGGATACGTTGAGGTGCTTCGACCCAAATTTGCTCTGTAAAATAAATGCCAATCAAAACCATTAAACCTGAAATTGGGCTACTATAATCGAATCCACTTACTAAAAAAATTAGTGGTAAAATATTACCCATTATGACCGATACCAACCAAAATTTTAGTCTATATCTACCTTTAAGTATCATTTCCACCACACTTTTTGCATCGGAAGTTGGATGGGCAATGGTCAGTTCAAATAGCATGATCAACATGTTCCCGATCACAGCAACAACCAAAGCACTTTCGAGTAAATCTATCCAGGCAATTTCCTGACCCAGAATTACTGATATTATTAAGATTGCCGAGGCACCGGCCATAAAACTATGCACCAGCATGTGAAATGGAAGTATAGGGCTTTGCCAAAAATCCCGCCCCTTGGCCTGTGCGAATAGAAAAGCTGTATAGATAGCAACTATTACGGCCAACATCGCACTGCCCCAAAGTGATAACTCCTTTATTAACTGCCAGTTTAACTGGTAGGCTACTAGATACAAAGTCAAACATCCACCAAAAAATGTAATGGCATACCCTCCTTTTACCAACCATGAATTCCATTGTGGCCTCAATAAAATGTAAGCAAACCTAGCAGGTTTATCGAGGTCTTTAATCAATAATCCTCCAGTAATAGTGAGGAAAATAAGGGCTGTAATTATACTTGTTAAGAAAAACGAATCAGAAGATTGTCCCAGGTTTAGAATCGAAGCCATAAAAGCAATCAACACGATTCCTGATGCTATGGCCTTGGTGAGAATATAAGCAGATACTTCCCAACCCCACAGCACCCCCTTATCGGGGGCATCATAAACACGCCTGGCTTTGGCATTGCCCATCAGCACTTCGATGGATTTCTTTGGCTTACCATTTTGGCCAGTTTCAAAGCTTACTTCTCTTTGATGAAGCTTTTCTCCACCTAGTTCCATGGCCATTTCCACAATGTCATTACCTTCAGAAAGCTTTTCGGCATATTTTGCAAAATGTCCCACGCCATGTGACTGGGAACTCCAGATATAGTTTTCAGATCTTTCCGTTGCAGCAGGGTTAAGCGAAGCCTGGTCTCCATCAATATAATAGACATTAGGCTGGGTACCCTTTTCAGGTTTTCTTACAGTAACCTGTTCCTGCGCCAGTAATTGTGATATCTCGGATCCTGGATTTTCCATGTCCCCAGAAACGATAGCATGCTCTGGGCAAATATTTACACAAGCAGGCTCAAGTCCTATGTCTACCCTATGGGCACAATAGTTACATTTGGCTGCGGTATGTGATTGGGGATCTATATATAAAGCATCGTAAGGGCAGGCTTGCATACATGATTTACACCCTATGCACCGATCATTATTGAAGTCAACAATTCCATCTTCCCTGTTGAACAATGCCTCTACCGGACATATTTCTACACATGGGGCATCCGAACAGTGATTGCATCTTAATACAGAAAATATTCGTCGGGTATTTGGAAAAACCCCTTTTTCAGTTTGCTTCACCCACGTCCGGTTCACCCCCACCGGTACATCATGTTCAGATTTACAGGCTACTGTACAGGCATGGCATCCAATGCATTTTCTGTTATCTATAACAAAGCCATATTTCATATACAGATTTCATTGGAAGTGACAGTCATGTTGATAATTTATAAATTGGCATTGTTAATTTCCTGCAGGTTTTCAAGATAGTAATTTTGTGTTCTAATCCTCACATAACAGGTCTCAATTAAACCTTTGCATTAAATTTCAAAAAATAAAGCTGAAATAATGTTACTTAAGTTACACAGGGATATAGACTGAATCCATTGTCAGAAACTTCTATCTCCCTGGTCTCTGTCTCACAGACCATAAATGACGCATGACTTTTACGTTTTGGTTTGTGCTGACACAAACCGGGGATTAGTAGAAATCCACCCTTAACAAACTCTTTGGTATTTACATTATACTCTCTTAAAAAACTTTTGTCAGAACCTCCGTCAGATAAATACAGCAGACAAATTTTATTATTTGGTTTTAACCATTGAGCTCCATGGAACACCCATTTTTTATCTTCCTTTTTAGAAAGTACATCGAGATCTAATACTAATTCCCAATCCGGGCTTTTATTGATAAAATCATTTTTAAGTATTCTTCGCCATACTCCTCTTTCATTAATCTCATCTTGCCATAAATGATAAACATACTCTCCAACTATTGTTGGATAAATGATTTTGTCTTTATCATTGTAAACCTTCAACAATCTATCCTTCATTGGCTCAAAAAGAGGATTACTTATGATCTTCTTTTCTGAAAGTGTGTTCTGAAATCTAACCCAATCCAATGACTTTTCACTTTCAACTTCTTCTAGCCAGAGATATGAATCATCTATTTGGTCTGTCTGTGAGAGACATACTTGATTTCCACATGTTAGAATTACAACTACTAACAGGAAAAAGTGTTTGGATTTCATATTTAATTATATAATATCACTATTTACACTAACAGTTTATGTATGAATCGTAATGGCCTTTAGCCATTATGGTATTATCCACGTTGTTAGCGATTGTTTATTTTTAGGTGTGTCAATAATTGCAATTCTTATAGTCATTCGTTCGATCGGTTATCTTGTGAGATTAGCTTTTTTAGCCGATTTCCAATTTCCCAATTACGACAAATATCAGAAAAATATTCGGCACCTGGACCTGCAGCAAAAAGAGGTACAACTGCTGCTGTATGATCTTTTGTTGACCATTTGATTTGCAGTTTTGGGTAATCCCCGAAATCAGCAACTGCTGCAAGACCTCCGGTCTCATGATCAGAAGTGAATAAAACCAGTGTCTGTCCCTGCATTTTCGAAAAGTTTAGAATAAGAGAAAGTGTTTGCTGAATGGACTTTAAGCCATTTATAACTCTATCCGAATCATTTTTATGAGAAGCCGCATCCATTTCTTCACATTCCACTAGTAACAGGAATGGTTTATCTTGAGAAGATAAATATTTTAATGCGATATCTGTTAGTTTGGTGAGATTAGGAGAAGAGCTCAAATCCTGAATTTCATCTTCAGCAAAAATTGCCGCAATAGGTTTGGACAAGGCATCGTTATTTGGAAGTTCTAAGGATTTATCAAGCAGTTGAAATCGTTTAGCTAGGATTTCAAGGGTCTCTTCCTTATCTGGAACATCACCTTCACCTAGATCCTCGAGCTCACCAAATAAAAGGTCAAGATCGCTTGAAGCAATTTGCATCAGTATGTCCTTTGCGTCATCCTCTGACTTAGTATGTGCTACAAAAGCAGCCGGGGTTCCATCCCAAATGTAAGAGTCCGTTACAATTGCGGTGGCATATTGTTGATCTGAGGCTATTTCAAAGACGTTTTTTAAAGTATTGCCGTCTTGATCAAGGCCAATAAAACCAAAAGAAGTTGATGTTCCGGTGGCCATAGCAGTTGCAGAGGCCTCTGAGTCGGTAAGTGGACCATAAGCAGATCTTGCATCGTGCCACCCTTTGACATCAAACTCTTGCCAGACTGCGGAAGAATTTTCTGATTGCTGTGTAAGTAAGGCCAAAGATAAATGGCTAAAACCCATTCCATCTGCTATGAAAACAATAATATTTTTTGGTTTTTCACCAAAATATCCTGGTTTTACTTTATTTATGGCTTGCCCGGGCGAAAATTCAATGTCTGATGAGGACATTGAAACGGTTATGTTGAAAATATAGAATGAGCCTCCAAGAAGTGCAAATATTATGAAAGCTGTAAGAAGGCTTGTTTTTTTCCAATTTTTCATAATCAAAATATATGGTATATAATATCTAGAATATCGATGTGAGTTTTGTTAAATGTTTCCATCTTTCCTAAATTATCGCCAACAATTGTGTAAACGCCATATGGCGTTTATTTACCTTTCAAATATAACAATGAGTGTCGTTTATCTACCTAATATGGTAGGATAACCGCACCTTTTGCAATGTAGGGTGAATTTTAGAGCCAGTCAATAAGTATAAATACGTATGTCCGCTATGGCCAGGTCAAGTATTCCAGAGCCAAAATGGGGTATTTTCTATACAACGGGTCTTTAATTGCTATAATTTAATGGATTCCCGTTCTTGCCTTGCCGTAGTGCAACGCAGGCAGGTTCACGGGAATGACGTTCTCATTAGTTGATTGCCCACATCTCCCCGGTC
Organism: uncultured bacterium; assembly: GCA_965372055.1. Classification (GTDB taxonomy): domain Bacteria; phylum Bacteroidota; class Bacteroidia; order Cytophagales; family Cyclobacteriaceae; genus CBDVAV01. The sequence continues at coordinate 7,081 of CBDVAV010000015.1, forward strand.
TGTGTCTTACAGATGGTCTATGGGATACAAACCGGGGATTCGGAGAATTATTTATATTTTTAAGTCAATACAACCTTTTAGCCATCTTCGATCACTAACTATTAAATCCAACATATCAGGATGAATTCAGATCTTCACATAGTAGCTAATTTTTTGAACTCATGTAGTGAAAGTGATTTTTTGATATTGTATAGAAAGCATACCCCAAGGCTATACCAAACTGCAATAAGGATATCTGGTCGTGATGAAGTTATGGCACAGGAAATGATCCAGGAAATGTGGGTAATTGCGGTACAAAAACTTGCAAACTATAAAGGAATATCCTCTCTAAGAACTTGGTTAACGGGCATTCTAATCAACCTGAGTAAGGAATGGTATAGAAAAGAGGCCAAATATCAAAACTTTACCCAGGTTCACAAAAGTGGGAAAAATGAGGGTAGTGAAAGTCAAAAAATAGAATCAATCGACTTGGAAATGGCAATTGCTTCACTTCCAGAAGGGTATCGGCAAATAATTGTTTTGCATGATGTTGAGGGCTACACCCATAAGGAGATCGGGGAAATGCTTGATATTAGCGATGGTACTAGTAAGAGTCAGCTATTTAATGCAAGAAGGGCAATGAGAGAATATTTAAAAGATGATATAAAAGACGGAACAAATGGTAACTGATAACGAACTTACTCCCGGGGAAGTGGAAGCATTCGGAAATCTTCCAAAAGAAAACCTTCCTCCAAAAATACTTGAAGACAATACCATCAAGGCTTTGAAAAACAAAAAGTTAATTATGGAAACTAATCTATTTAATAAATATTGGAAACCAGTTGCTGCTGCAATATTATTTTTCGTAATAGGCAATTTATCGGCGTCCTGGTTTGCTAACTTAAATCAAGATCAAATCACAAAATCACCCAGGTTTATTTTGATGTTGCATGAAGATGACAATTTCAGTGGCAACAATGAACTATCGGAGGAGTATTTCAAATGGCTATTGGACATCAGGGAACAAGAGCGAAACATCACCGGTGAGGAACTTGACTATGGCGCCCACTGGCTTAATGACAATAACGAAGTTTCCGGAACTGATCTTGTAACCGGATTTTTCATCCTGGAAGCTAATAGCATAGAAGAAGCGGTGAAAATTTCAAAGACTGCCCCCCACTTGAAATATGGTGGGAGAATCGAAGTAAGGGAAATTGTAAATCACTAATCAAGAACATGGTAAAACATATGAACCATTTTTATCAATATCAGTTAACACAATTTATACTTATAGGTATTTGCCTATATGGTTATGGTTGTTATGGACAGCCAATTGATAATACCAAAATTGACAAACCAAATATTAGATTTTACGGTATCAAAATCCTGGTAACAGATTTAGATAAAGGTGTTGATTTTTACGGCAATAAAATGGGGTTTACAGTTAAATCCAATTCTTTGGAACTCAACGAAGTGGTGTTACAATCCACTCCATACTCTATAAAACTTGGATTAGCCGAAGTCAATAACTCGACTAATTACTCCACTGAAGCCCATGCGAAAGTGGCCTTCCAGGTCAACAAAATGTTATCCACCTTTCAATCCATGAAAAACATTGGGGTATCCTTTTATGAGAACAATCTATCAAAGAACGGGATTGGAATAGGACTTCCATTCTCAGATCCATTTGGCAACAAACACACCCTGGTAGAAGTCCAGGTTAGACAAATGGAACATTTCGAAGAGCCAAGTGTATACAATATGGGATTTAATGTTCCTGAAATTGAAACAGCACAAAATTTCTATACTGAAATAATGGGATTTGAAGTATATTCAACTGATTACCTGCCATCGGCATTACCCTTAAAACATAATGATGATTCCTTTGCTTTCATGCTACACCATGTTAATGAAACAAATTTAGCATCTACTGAATATCCACGGGAATCACAGTCCATACTTTTATTTACTACCGATGATCTTGAAAGTTCCATCAGATACTTAAAAGGGAAAAAGGTGGAATTGTTATTTACGAAACCAAAGGTATGACTGGAAGGAAAGTATATCGCTTTCAGGGACAGTCAAAACAATGTTTCCGAATTAATACAATTAAACACAAAACAAAATTAGCCATGAAAAATTTTAAACATTTACTTTTCACGTTAGTAGTTCAGTGCATTATTATTTTTGCATGGGCACAGCCCAGCGCTGACAATTCCGAAACCTTACAATCTGGGGAAAAATTTGAAAGCCAGCTAACAAAATTGAACTGGCTTGCTGGCCATTGGATCGGTGACGGCTTTGGAGGGATTTCTGAAGAAGTTTGGACCAGCCCTGTTGTTGGTACAATGATGGGAATGTACAGGCACATCAAAGATGGCAAAGTAACATTTTACGAATTCCTGAATATTGTTGAAAAAGAAGGAAAAATTGAAATGCGCATTAAACATTTCAATCCTGATCTTACAGGATGGGAAGAAAAAGACAAATACATGACTTTCCCGTTTATTAAAGCTGATGAAAATAGCTTTGAATTTGATGGATTAATTTTTCAGAAGTTATCCGAAAAGGATATGCAAATAACGCTAACTATTGGAGACAAAGAGGGAAACACAAGAACAGAGGTATTTACTTTTGCCAGACAAATCCCTGAGTCGTGACTTGGGACTTTAAGAAAATATAGGATTCCCTCCCATCCAAACAACCAATTAACCTGAGTATGATTAATATAGCAGTGTCATGCCGGAAAAATATACCTTAATTTTCCAAAAGGTATATTTTATCCGGTATCTGAAGGGGATAATAAACTACCAACCAAATTATCGCCTTTTCATTTTGAGTATGTCTTATTTATATTCTTCCAATATCCCTCCTGTCAATCTCAATAGAGTTACTCTTGAATCTATTAGATTATAAACTGATTGCAACTCTTGAATGGCCGCAATCAGGCGGTTATTTTGCACGGTTCTGAAATCAAAGGAAGAGATGGTGCCATTCTTAAATTTCTCTCCGGTTATTTCCAGGTTTTGTTCCGCAACTTCTTTTTTCCTTAGTGTAATAGCATGAAGCTGCTTCCTGATATTGTATTGATCATAAGCTTCCGCTAAATCCCTGGTCAGCGACGATTTTAATTTATTGATCTGCACATTGCCAATGTCATCTTGAATGAGGGCATTTTGGATTGTCCGGTTGATCTTACCTCCATTGAACAGATTAAAAGTTACTGTGAAATTAGCTTGTATGACCCTGGTATTGGAATTAAATGATCCACTTGGTCCACTGGTGAAACCATCCCCCGTGAAAAAAGTTGCTCCACTCAAATCCAATCGCTGACGATTGTCATTAAAATTTGCGTTGAAGTTTAATGTCGGGTATCTAGCTGCTTTTTCAAATTGATGATCATATTTGAAAACAGCCTGGGATAAGTATTGCTTCTTTAAATCAACATTGCCAGAATTCATCGAATTGATTAATTCTTGCAGATCAAGTTCTTCCAATGCTACATTTAAATCATCAGTTAAATCATATTCATTATCAGGAATATTTACTGCCAATAGTAAATTCAGGTTTCTGATCGAGTTCCGATAGTTAAATTGTTGATTGATGTAATTGGTTGAATCTGTAAGATAATTCCCTTCTTCCAATAGCAGGTCTGTGGTCACGGCACTTCCCAGATCTGCCTTGATTTTTAGATAATTGTATTTATCTCCAGAGAGTTCCATTTGCTTCTTAAATTCTTCCAATCTTTCTTTCTCCAATACTGCCAGATAATAACCAAGAATAATGGCCTGTACTGTATTGGATACCACTATTGATGCATTTCCCTGGGATTCCTGCTGGAGCTTCTCCAGTCTATGTTTAGATATTTTTACCTTCTGGCCATTAAATATTGTCCAGTTTAGTGAAACTGCTGGATTGATAGAGTTAACAAGGATTTCCCCTCTTGTTTGAGTTGGAAATGCAACTTTAACATTATTTGTGAGGTTATTGACCTGATTGATATTAAGATCCAGATTAGGATATCTTCCTGCTTCTCCCCAGGTATTGCTGATACTGCTTTGCTCTACCCTTTTATCTTCGATCCTGATGTCATAATTATTGGTAAGGCCAATTTCAATTGCCTTGGATAATGACAACTTTTCCTGTGCAATGCTCGATAAGCACATTAACATACCTATCATTGGGATAACTAAATATTTCATGTTTTACTTTTCTTTAAATTGATCGATAATCAGGCGGACTTACGGATTTTTTCATTTCTTCTCATATCTATTACCACTCTTTCCACATCCTCCCTGCTAGGTTTTTTACCTTCCCATAACCATGATGCTGCCCTTCTTATATCATTAAATATTATTATTAAGACAGGGAAGAAAAGCAGGATAAAGAAGGTGCCGAATAATACGCCATATGCAACGGCCACTGCCATCGGGATCAGGAACTGTGCCTGAAAACTCGATTCCATGATCAGTGGATATAATCCTAGTACCGTGGTAATAGAAGTAAGCATGATTGGCCTAAACCTGGAAACCCCGGCATTATAGGCCGCTTGATAAACGGTTTGGCCATCATTTTTGATCAATGAGTTGAATTTTGCCATAAAAACAACTGCATCGTTAATGATCACCCCGGATAAAGCAATCATCCCCCAGGCACTAAGCAGTGAAACCGGAATGCCCTCGATTCCATGACCCCAGGAAGCGCCTACCCAGCCAATAGGGATCATCATCAATACTATCACAGCTTGATAAAATGACCTGAAAGTAATCATTATCAAAAAGAAAATAATGATTATCGCCCCGCCAAAATATAATCCAATTTCATTCTGTGCCCTTTGACTTTGTCTTGATTGTCCACCATAATCAACTTTTACACCGGGAAACCTTGCTTGCATCTCTGGAACAATATTATCCTGAACTTCTTTCATGATTGGAGGTACTTCAATAAATGGATCAATCAATTCTGCCTCTACTGTGATTGATCGTTCGGTGTTATAATGTTTTATACCGGCAACCCCTCTTTCAATCCCATAATTGGTCAACCTGCTCAAAGGAATCTCCCGATCATCATTGGTCTTTATTTTCATTTGCTCAAGCTGCCCTATACTGAGCCTGCCTTTGCCGGGATACCTTACCCAAACCCTTACCTCATCATTTCCTTTTTGTAATCGCTGAACTTCCTCGCCAAAAAACCCCTGCCGTATTTGTCTTGTTATATCATTGTGGTTCAATCCCAGGTAATATGCTTCCGGGGTTAGATCAAATAGCATTTCCCTCCTGCCTATGGCAACATCATCCTGAATTTCCTTTAAATCTTTTATTTTACTTAATTCTGATTTCAGATATAGTTTTGCTGCCTCAAGCTCTTCAATATTTTTGCCTAATAAGCGTACTGATACCGGTTTTCCAAACTGGTTTCCACCTCCTATGCTAAACTTTTCAGCTTCAGGGATATCCCCGATTTTTTCACTTATCAAATCAATCAGGTCAAAGCTGTTTATTCCTGTACCATCCAGCTCTTTATGAAACACTTGGATACCCCCGGCGTGTCCTCCTTGTTCCGAACCATCCATGGTAGTTCCGATAGCACTAAATGTATATCTTATGTAATCTACGGGATCATTGTTCTTCTCTTTTAAATCCTCATTAACCTCCCATATTTTTGTCTCCAGATCATGGAGATATTTATCAACCTTGGTCTCCCTGGTACCGGGCTTAAATACCAGGTTGATGTTGAATGCTGCAAAAGGTATCTGAGGAAAGAAGGTTGATTTGATCAACCCCCCGGAAAACAGCCCACCTGTTATGATGAATATTGCAATCATTGCCGCCACAGACAAAGCCCTGTATTTCATGGTATACTTTAGTGCATTGCCATATAGCCTGTAGCGCATGAAATCGACAGCCCTATTAAGTGCTGTTCTTATTTTATAACTGCGTGTTCCCTCTTTTTTTACAGATAATACTGACTTGCTGCTTAAATGCGCCGGTAGTACGAAAAATGCCTCAAGTAGTGAAAAAGCAAGGCTGGCAATCACAACAATGGCCATATCTTTAAGAAATTCAAGGCCTCCAGTTAAAATCAATAATGGAGTGAAGGCAACTATGGTAGTAGTTACCGAGGTGGCTACTGCTGGTAGAACTTCCATGGTGCCATTAATGGCAGCTTTAACAGCATTGCCCGATTTTTCAAAATGTACAAATATATTTTCTGCAATTACAATTCCATCATCCACTAATATTCCAATCACCAGGATCATCCCAAAAAGAGACATCATATTAATGGTAAGCCCAAAAAACGAGCCCACGATGAACATTCCCAGAAACGAAGACGGGATCCCCCAGGCCACCCAAAATGACAGTCTTAAACTCAGGAAAAGGCTCAATGAAACCAGCACCAGGCCTAAGCCAATTAGTCCATTGGTAGTCAACATATTGATCCTCTGCGAGAGAAATTCGAAGAAATCGAATGGTATGGTTATTTGGACAGCTGAGTTCTTCTTATTATACTCTTCAACATAATTATGAACATATTCTGAAATCAATTCCAGGTCTTCCTCTTCAAGTTTTTTTACTTCGATGAAAACTGCTTCCTTTCCGTTTATTGTCCATTGATTTGGTACATCTACCCATTGTTCTTTAATAGTGGCAACGTCCCTAAGCTGTATATCACTTCCATCAGAATTTGATCGCAATACAATTTCTGCAATGTATCCTGCATCCGTGGTTTTAGCATTGGAGCGAATCAGTATTTCTTCATCTACCGCTTTGATTGAGCCAGCTGATATATCCCTGTTGTTCGATCTGACGGCATTGGCTACATCATCGAAAGTAAGGTTGTACCGGGTAAGGTTTTGCTCCGATACTTCAATGGATATTTCGCGGTCGTTGTAACCCACCACACGAATTTGTGAAACAACACCCGAAGCCAACAATTCATCTTCAATATCTTCTCCAAACCTTTTCAAAGTGAGCAGGTCTACATCCCCGGAAATAGTTAACCATAGAGCGGTTGTTTGTGGTTTTACCTTGAAAATCAATGGTTTTTCAGCACTCACAGGAAATGAATTAATCCCATCAACCGCATTCTTTATCTCAGTAAAAACTTCGTCGATGTCATGTCCTACAAGAGTTAATACATTAACCGTGGCCCTATTTTCAGAAGAAGTGGAAAAAATTTCATCAATACCCACGATACTATTGATAGCCTGTTCAATTTTTAGGGTAACCCCTTCCTCCATTTCCACTGGCGATGCCCCTGGAAATGCAACTTGTATGGATATGTTCCTGGAGTTCCGTGTAGGAAAAAATGATTTATTAGTATTTACCAAACTCACCACACCGCCTATTAAGGTCATGGCGATTACGATATTGGCCATAATAGGATACCGCACGAAATATTCTATTACTTTTCTCATCATTATTGGTTTTTAACCAGTTTTGAACTGAGGTTCTTCTTTTCGAGGTCAATGTCTTTATCCTCACTGCCATTCAGCTTATAAACCCGCATATTATTATAGGCATTGATCAAAGGTTCCACCACCAGGTCATCACCTTCGCTTAGTCCAGTAAAAATTACTGTGGAGGAGTTTACTTTATGGATCATTATTTCATGGACAATTAAGACCGTATCCTGAACTACGTATACCTGATTTCCATTAAACACGGCATTTCTGGGGATTTCCATGGCGTTGTCTATCACTTTCCCAGGAATATTGGCTTGTAGATAAAGTCCATCATACACAGGGGAGCCATTGGAATTAATATCAACAAAGACATCTATGGATTGTGTATTTTGATTTACCAGATCCCCAATCCTGTTGATTTTACCATTCCAGATTTGATTCCCATCTTCAGAAGTAATAGCAATAATTTGATTATCTCTTATCCAGCCAATGTCCCCTAATTCTACATCAACCTTAAGCTCCAGCCTGTCGGTGCGGTTTATTTTTGCAATTTTATTACCCGGATTAACATAGGAGCCAGATTGCAGGACAACCTCCGAAATAGTGCCATTAAATGGAGCATAGAGTTTATATTTTCTCATCGCGGCCTCAGCACTTTTTATGGTGTAATAGCTGCTGAAAATATTTTTCGTGGCCAGAAATGTCTTTTCTTTATCTGATCTATAATCTGGAAGCTTTGGTAAAGGCTTGTCTAAATCAATCGACCTGAAATAGCTTTGCCAACCATCATAATTATCAGCATAGTCAATTTTAAAATCAGGAAGTATTGCTGCCAGGTCCCTGAGAAAAATACTTTTCTGGGATTGTAAATTCAGTTTTGCTTCAAGATCATCAATTTTAAACAGCAAGTCCCCCTTTCTAAATTTTTGACCCTCTTTCAATTTCACTGCACTTTCAAACATTCTGCCTTGTATTTCTGCGATTAAATCGAGGGTTTCTGCAGTTCGAACCCGCCCAAATGCGGTAACTTCCGTGGGAACATCCTGGTATGACACTGCTAGGGTTTTAACGTATTTCTTTGTGACCTTAGCCTCTTCTTTAACAGGCTCTTCTTTCAGGCTACTAAAATACCCGGCCAGCAAAAATGCCGAACCCAGTATTCCAATAAAAGCCAGGACTATGATTACTTTTCTTAGTTTCATAATTCAGGTTTTTAATTTGGTTGATAGTTACACTTCATGTATGATCTTCATTGGTAGACCACTTAGATATACCAAATGTTACTTCGAGGGATGTTGTTTTTACTCGAACGGGTGATTATGTATTTAAATGTTCAATTATAATAGTTGAAATTTACTATTCAATTCTTGGGCTTTCCACAGGGTTCCAAATTCGGGATAATTAACTATCTTCACGGCATATTAATTTAAACTTACTAACCCTATGAATCGCTTTTCCCTGATAGTATTGACAATTTTTATTACTTCCCAGTCATCTGCACAAGAAGATAAAAAATGGGATGTTACAAACCCCTCCGGCAACTACCGGGAAACCAGTATCACCACCACCGAAGGAACCTGGATGAACCTGGATGTAAGTCCAGACGGGCAAGAAATCGTATTTGATTTACTGGGTGATATTTACCTGATTCCGATGGCTGGGGGGGATGCCAAAATCCTAAGGGAAGGATTGGCCTATGAAGTCCAACCAAGGTTCAGTCCCGATGGTTCTAAAATATCCTTTACCAGTGATGCCGGGGGCGGGGACAATATTTGGACAATGGATAAAGATGGCTCTAACGCCAAGCAGGTTACAGAAGAGAAATTCCGATTGTTAAATAATGCTGTTTGGTCTGTTGATGGTCAATATCTGATAGCCAGAAAGCACTTTACTTCACAGCGATCCCTGGGGGCTGGAGAATTATGGATGTATCATGTCTCAGGTGGAACAGGACTACAGCTCACAAAAAGGAAAAACGATCAGCAGGATTTGAGTGAACCCAGTGTCTCCCCAGATGGCAAATACATTTATTATAGTGAAGATATGTATCCGGGGGGGTCTTTTCAGTATAACAAAAATCCAAATTCGCAAATATATGTGATCAAACGGCTCGATCTTGACAAGGGAAAGACCACGAACATTACCGGAGGCCCTGGCGGGGCAATGAGGCCACAGATTTCCAGAAATGGCAAATTATTGGCATTTGTAAAAAGGGTGAGGGAAAAAACCGTGCTGTACATCCATGACCTTGCCACGGGAGAAGAATGGCCAATATTTGATCAATTGAACAAAGACCAACAAGAGGCATGGGCAATTTTTGGACTCTATACCAACTTTAATTGGACTCCAGATGATCAAAATATAGTGATTTGGGCGAAAGGGAAGATCCAGAAAATAAATGTCAACACCCTGGAAAGACAGTAAATCCCTTTTAAAGTAATTGCCAATCATAAACTGTCTGAAACAGTTAAATACAAAAACAAGGTTTTCAGCGACAATTTTACCTCCAAAGCCATCAGGAATGCAGTTACCTCCCCTGATGGAAAAACCCTGGTATTCAATGCAGTTGGCTACTTATGGAAAAAATCTCTGCCTAATGGAAACCCTACCAGGGTAACCAATGGAGTTGATTTTGAATTTGAACCATCATTTTCAAAAGATGGCAGTGAAATCGTCTATGTTACCTGGAATGATGAAAGCCTGGGGGCGATTTACAAGTTCAAATATTCTGAAAGAAGGGCAGTTCCTACAAAGGTTACCTCGGAGAAGGGGATTTACAGGACCCCATCTTATTCACCGAATGGAAGCAGTATTGTTTATGTCAAAAGTGGTGGGAACACCAACCAGGGTTTTACTTTCAACAAAGAGCCGGGAATATATGTAATGACCTCTTCAGGGGGGAATGCTAAAAAAATTGTCAATTCAGGATCATCACCAGTTTACAGCCTGGACGGAAGAAGGATATTTTATCAAACCGGGGGTTATTTCTTTGGAGATCTCACCAAATCCTATAAAAGTGTTAAAACTGATGGAACTGATGAAAAGGCCCATTTAAAATCAAAATACGCTAATAAATTCTCCATCAGCCCAGATAATAAATGGGTGGCTTTTAGTCAATTGTTCAAAGTTTATCTCACCCCGTTTATATCAATTGGTAAAGAAATTGACCTTGATTCAAAATCAAAAGCCATACCCGTTACACAAATTGCCAGGGATGCCGGCTACAATATCCATTGGTCATCGAACAGTAAAAACGTGATTTGGACACTTGGTGAAGAGTATTTCTCTGTGCCAATAAAAGACAGGTTTACTTTCTTGGAAGGATCCCCGGACAGCCTTCCACCGCTTGATTCCGTGGGCATAATGATCAACTTAGCCTTAAAGACTGATAAACCTTCCGGGGAAGTGGTTTTCCAGGGTGGCACTATCATTACCATGAACGGGGACGAAGTGATTGAGGATGGGGTGGTTGTGGTTGAAGACAATAAGATCAAGGCCATTGGAAAGAATGGAGAAGTCACTTGGTCGGGGAATGCCAAAATAATAGACACCAAGGGCAAAACCATTATGCCGGGCTTCGTGGATGCCCATGCCCACCTGGGCCAGTTCAGGTTTGGGGTCAGCCCGCAAAAACATTGGCAGTACTATGCCAACCTTGCTTATGGGATCACCACTACCCATGATCCCAGTGTAAATACCGAAACAGCCTTTTCGCAAGCCGAGATGGTTAAAGCAGGGTACATGGTGGGGCCAAGATTATATTCTACCGGAATAATTATTTATGGGGCTGATGGCGATTTTAAAGCGGTGATCAATAGTATTGACGATGCCCGTTCAGCCATTCGCAGGACCAAGGCTTTCGGGGCTTTTTCCATAAAAAGCTACAACCAGCCACGCAGGGAGCAAAGGCAACAAATTATCCAGGCCGCAAGGGAAAACAATATCATGGTTTACCCAGAAGGTGGCTCTACCTTCTTCCACAACCTATCCATGGTTATTGATGGCCATACCGGAGTTGAGCACAACATACCCGTAGCTCCCATTTATAATGATGTGACCCAGTTATGGGCCGCCAGTGGCTCTGGCTACACTCCTACCCTGATCGTGAATTATGGTGGGCCAAGTGGAGAATATTACTGGTACCAAACCACCAATGTTTGGGAAAATGAAAAGCTTTTAAAGTATACTCCAAGAAGTATTATTGATAGGCGCTCCAGGCATCGTAGCATGGTTCCAATGGTGGAATATGACAATGGCCATATTGCTACCAGCAGGGCTTGCAAGGCATTGACCGATGCCGGAGTTAAAGTAAACCTAGGGGCGCACGGCCAACTGCAGGGTTTAGGTGTGCATTGGGAATTGTGGATGCTCTCCCAAGGTGGGATGACCAATATGGAAGCTCTGAGGGCGGCAACCATCAATGGCGCCCAATATATTGGCATGGGCGATGAAATTGGCACCCTGGAAACCGGGAAACTGGCTGATCTCATCGTGCTGGAAAAAAACCCCTTGGATGATATCAAAAATTCAGAATCTGTT
>CBDVAV010000016.1:0-18999 GCA_965372055.1 uncultured bacterium
TGACTACTTTCTTTTCTTTATGCAAAATTTGGCAGATGTTTTCACTTTTTTCTATCACTAGCAAGTGAAATGTATTAGTTCCTAGATCAATAATGGCATGTCTACTGTGCATTGGCCATAAATTTTGCGAATATACCCTAATAAATGATCAGTCACTTTAAATATTTTGGTTTTTCAGTAGTAACAGTTAATTAGTTAATTACAAGACTTATAAATTCGTTTTTGGTGGGGTGTTAATTATATTTGGATCAAATAGTACCCTATGAAGAAAGAAAAAAAGAATGCAATAAATAAGCGAAAGTTTGAAATTCTTGATCAAACGAACAATGAAGCGCTTTTAGGAGGAGGATCAAAGAGAATTGAGGTACAGCACAATAAAGGAAAACTAACAGCCAGGGAGAGAATTGAATTATTACTTGACGATCAAACATTTGAAGAAATAGGCAAATTTGTCACCCACAGATCAACTGATTTTGGATTGGATAAACAAAAGATTTTAGGAGATGGTGTGGTTACGGGATATGGAAGAATAAATAGTAGGTTAATCTACATTTTTTCTCAGGATTTTACAGTGTTTGGGGGATCACTGTCTGAAACTCACGCCGAGAAGATTGTAAAGATCATGGATATGGCCATGAAAAATGGTGCCCCTATTATTGGCCTAAATGATTCTGGTGGAGCTAGAATACAAGAGGGTGTGGTTTCTTTGGGAGGATATGCTGATATATTTTACCGGAACACACTGGCGTCAGGGCTTATTCCTCAAATTTCTGCCGTATTGGGTCCCTGTGCCGGAGGAGCCGTTTACTCACCTGCGATCACCGATTTTATATTTATGGTGGAAGACATATCCTATATGTTTGTTACAGGCCCAAATGTGGTAAAAACTGTCACCCATGAAGAAGTAACTGCAGAAGAGCTTGGAGGGGCCTCAGCTCATAGTACTAAAAGTGGGGTTACCCATTTTACTTATGAGAATGAGGTTGAGTGCCTAAATGGGGTCAGGAAGCTGTTGAGTTATCTCCCTCAGAATTGTGATGATGAGCCAATAGAAATTGACTATAATGATAAAAACCCTAAGGATCTTGAAAAACTCGACAGGATCATTCCGGAAAACCCCAATCAGCCGTACGATATGCATGAGGTTATCAGGGGGATCATGGATGATGAGTCTTTCTTTGAAGTACATAAAAATTTTGCAGAAAATATCATAGTTGGGTTTGCCAGATTAGGTGGCAAAAGTATCGGAATTGTTGGCAATCAACCAGCTTCATTAGCGGGAGTGCTTGATATAAAATCTAGTTTGAAAGGTGCTAGATTTGTCAGGTTTTGCGACTGTTTTAACATACCGCTCCTGGTTTTTGAAGATGTGCCGGGATTTTTGCCAGGTACAGATCAGGAGTGGAACGCTATTATTACAAATGGTGCCAAACTATTGTACGCTTTTAGTGAAGCAACTGTACCAAGAATAACCGTTATTACCAGAAAAGCTTATGGTGGCGCATATGATGTGATGAACTCAAAACATATAGGTGCCGATATGAATTACGCCTGGCCAACAGCTGAAATTGCTGTTATGGGAGCTAAAGGAGCAGCAGAAATAATTTTCAAGAAAGAAATTGCAGGAGCAAGTGACCCGGCAGGGAAATTAGAGGAGAAAGTAGCTGAATTTTCTGATATGTTTGCTCATCCTTATAAAGCTGCACACCGAGGCTACATTGATGAAGTTATTTACCCAAGAAACACTCGTGATAAATTGTTAAGGGCATTTAAAATGCTGGAAAATAAAGTAGACAAACTACCAAGAAAAAAACACGGGAATATCCCATTGTAAAATGAATGATAAAGTTGCTATTATAACCGCCGCTAGTAAGGGAATAGGTGCTGCTTGTGCCAGGGTACTCAAATCCAGGGGGTATCAGTTGGCACTAATGAGCAGGTCAGATGATATAAACGCTTTAGCTGATGATCTTGATGCTGTGACATACCAAGGTTCGGTTACAAACAAAGATGACCTCGAAAAACTGGTAAAACTGACTATCGATAGCTATGGCAGAATTGATGCGGTTGTAAACAATACCGGTCATCCAGCAAAAGGGCAATTGTTGGAATTAAGTGATCAGGATTGGAAGCATGGTTTGGACCTAATACTATTGAACGTTGCACGGATGGCTCAACTTGTGGTACCTCACATGGAAAATAGCGGAGGGGGCTCCTTTGTTAATATTTCAACCTTTGCTGCATTGGAACCATCTCCGGTTTTTCCGGTTTCTTCTGTAATAAGGGCGGCCCTGGCCAGCTATACAAAATTATTTTCCAGTCAGTATGCTCACCTAGGTATCAGGATGAATGCTATATTGCCGGGATTTGCGGACAGCTACCCTGTAGATGGGGCAACATTGGGCCAAATTCCTATGGGCAGACCAGCAAAAGTTGAAGAAATTGCCAATGCCGTGGCATTTCTGCTCTCTGATGAAGCTTCCTATATCACTGGGCAAAACATTAAAGTTGATGGAGGGATATCGCGCAGTATTTAAAGTTGGCATACATTTAACTTTTTTATGATGCCCACGGTATTAAGAATTGATGGATTTAGATTTTTTTTCTTCAGTAATGAAGGTTTTGAACCTGCTCATATACATGTTGAATCAGGTGATGGATATGCAAAATTCTGGATAATTCCTGTAGCTCTTGCAGGCTCAAGCGGTTATAATTCAACTGAATTGAATAAAATTCGTAAATTTACAGTTGAAAATGAGGAATTATTCTTAGAAAAGTGGAATGAGTACTTTAACAAAAAATAAAAACATTAAAGCTACCAGTCTCTGGTTTTCCAATGATATGATTTTTGTTAGATTGGAGGATGGCAGAGAAATTGGTACACCTCTTGAATGGTATCCGAAATTAAGAGATGCGACTAAGAAGGAATTAGAAAACTGGAGATTTATTGGAAAAGGTATAGGTATCCACTGGGAGTCGATTGATGAAGATTTATCAATCAGTGGGCTGCTGCGTTAAACGTTCGCCATGATGCCAGTAAACCAAATGCCTATTAAAGTATTCCTCAAATAGTTCTCGATAGGTTTTATTATTACCGCTTACCAATTAAATTTCGTAATAAAGCTAACACTGGGTTTATTGCCAGACGATAATAAACAATCACAATGAATAAACAAAGCCAACAATTCCTAAAAAAATACCTTAATAACGCTTCACCTACTGGATTTGAGTCATCTGGACAGCAAATCTGGTTGGATTATATTAAACCTTTTGTAGACACCCATTTTACGGATACCTACGGAACCGCGGTAGGGGTAATCAATCCAAAATCAAAGTACAAGGTGGTAATTGAAGCCCATGCTGACGAAATCTCATGGTTTGTTAATTATATCACCAAAGAAGGCTATATATATGTCATTCGGAATGGTGGTTCCGATCATCAGATCGCGCCATCAAAACGCGTGAATATTCATACAGAAAAGGGAATTGTGAAAGGGGTTTTTGGTTGGCCAGCAATTCATGTCAGGGATCACGCCAAAGAAGCCAGCCCAACACTGAAAAATATTTTTATCGATGTAGGTTGCGATTCCAAAGAAGAGGTGGAAAAACTTGGTGTTCAAGTGGGCTGTGTTATTACATTTGAGGATGAATTGATCAAACTTAATAAAAAATATTGGGTAGGAAGGGCATTGGACAACCGTATTGGTGGCTTTATGATTGCTGAGGCAGCTAGGGGAATCTACGAGAAGAAGAAAAAACTACCCTTTGGATTATACGTGGTAAATGCTGTTCAGGAAGAAATAGGATTAAGGGGGGCACAAATGATTGCGCATAACATAAAGCCTGACGTGGCAATTATAACAGATGTTTGCCATGATACTAACTCACCGATGTACGATAAAAAGAAAAGCGGTGATCAAAAAGCAGGTGATGGGCCGGTAATAATCAATGGACCGGCAGTCCACAACAATGTAATGAAAATGATCATTGATGTGGCAAAGAGAAAAAAGATAAAATACCAAAGGCAAGCTGTGTCAAGGTCAACAGGTACCGATACTGATGCATTTGCATACTCAAACCAGGGAGTGGCGTCAGCTTTGATATCATTACCCTTAAAATACATGCACACTACAGTTGAAACGGCTCATGAAAATGATATTTCAAGTCTTATCGATTTAATGTATGAATTCCTGATACAATTAAAACCAGGGCATGATTTCAGCTATTTGAAATAGTTAAATTCAAGAAAAATCTATTTGAGCACCTATTTTCATTAAATCGTTCCAGAAGTTAGGATATGATTTTTGTACTACATCTGGTTTATCAATCGTAACATCAGTATAAAAGCACAACGGGGCAAAAGCCATGGCTATGCGGTGATCATCATAGGTCCTGATATTAATTGGATAGAGCTCTTCCTCAATTGATATTGGTAATAACTCCCAATTCCCATCGGTTTCTTTTAATTCTGCCCCAAACTTTGCCAATTCATTTTGCATGGCCCTGATCCGATCTGTCTCTTTGATCTTCAGGCTTTCCAGGCCTTTCATATTGCACCTGATGCCCTTTATTGCACATACTACCATTATTGTTTGTGCTAAGTCGGGACAATTTGAAAAATCAAAGCTTACTTCATCTTGATAATTTGTTGGATTTAGCATTACACCTGTATCTGTAAACTGGGATTGAACTCCCAAAGGTATCATCAAGTCAGAAATTATCTTATCGCCCTGTAGGGATGTCTTGTAAAGCCCCTCTAGTTCAACCTGAAGATTACCAATTGCGGAGATAGCATACCAATAACTCGCTGCAGACCAATCTGCGCCAATTTGCAGTTTGAATTCCTTGTAATCCTGATGTGCAATAGAGATTTCACTTTTGTTTCGACCCATTTTAATGCCAGCCATTTCCATTAATACCAAGGTCATATCTATATAAGGTTTCGACAATACCTTTCCTGTAAAATGTATTGTTAGCCCTTGTGGTAAAACCGGGGCAATCATCAGAATTGCGCTAATGAATTGACTACTAACATCTGCTTTAATATTTAATGAATTGGTAAGCTGTTTCGACATACCTTCTAATTTAATTGGGGGATAGCCATCGTTTTGTAGATACTCAATTTTTGCCCCAATATGTCTCAAGGCTTCTACCAAAATACCAATGGGTCTTTGATGCATCCTGGAAGTTCCCTTGATGATTTTCGCTTGATTTGTTGCAGCATAATAAGCAGTCAGGAATCTTATGGTAGTTCCTGCATCTTTAACGTCAATTTCATTGGCAGATGATTTCAGAGCCTGTGTCATTAACCTGGTATCATTTGAATCTGACAGGTCTAAGATTTCAGAAGGATTTGAGGTAAGTGCCTGAATTATCAAAGCCCTGTTGCTCTCGCTTTTTGAAGCTGGTAGGGTTATTGTAACAGATCTACTTTGTATTATCCTTTTTATTATCATTCTTAGGATATTTATTGATTTGAGTTTTTGACAAATCTTATAAAAAAATTACAGGAAACATTGAATTGATCATTTTAATCAAATTTATTAATCATTTAGCTGTAATTTTCGTTAATAATAATAAGATAAATTAAAATTATAGGAGGAAATCGCTTTGAAAGGTAAAACATGGATAATTTTATTGGGTATCGCGGCCGGAACAGCTTTCGCATCTTATGCCATATCAAAAAAAGATAAAAAGAGCAAGCAGGATATAGCCAATGATGATTCGGTTAAGAATGAAATGATCTCTGGTGGAAAGGGGAAAATCAAAGAAATAACCGAGGCTGAATCATTCTTTATTTAAATTCCTATAGTAAATCAAACTCTCCTTGATCTCCATCGTATCAATTTCCTGATCATATATTGCTGTGCCAACTCCCTTAAGAAGGGTGCACATTATTTTATTATCAATATTTTTTTTGTCATGTTTTACCAAAGAACAAGCTCCATTAATTGCCTGATCATCAATATTTACAAATCCGAAATAACGTAAAATTTGGTTGCTTATCAATTCCAGTTCTGCGTAATCAAGCAATTCTTTCATGTAAGAAATATAGGCTTCACATATCATTCCAATGGCAATTGCTTCTCCATGATAAAGTTTTTCCGGGGATTCCAGGTAATGGCTTTCAAGGGCATGACCTACTGTATGCCCAAAGTTAAGTACTTTCCTTAAACCGTTTTCAAGTGGATCCTGCTGTGTGATTCTATATTTGATCTTGATTGAATGAAGTATTATCTCGGACAAGTTTTCCCGATCATACCCAATTTCCACTACTTTATTAAAAAAATCTTTGTCAGCAATTAAACAATGTTTGATAATTTCTGCAAATCCCGACCTCAATTCCCTATCAGGCAAAGTGTTTAAAAACCCGGGATTAACAAATATCTGAAGAGGTTCCTTAAACACCCCCAGATGATTCTTCAGGGTCAAAAAATCTATACCCAATTTACCTCCTATACTGGCATCAACCTGTGATAGCAAGGTTGTAGGTAAGTTTATAAATTCCAAGCCTCTTTTAAAAACAGAGGCACAAAATCCTCCCATATCCCCAATAACCCCTCCACCCAGGTTAACCATTAATGATTTCCTATCTAAACCGAATTCGGTCATTTGCTGCCAAATCTTAGTGCAGCCATCCAGGTTTTTGTTTTCTTCCCCAGATGGAATGATGATCATGTAATGCTTAGGCAGGTTTTCCTTGATTAAGGGATAACAGGATTTACTTGTATTTTCATCACACACTACTGCCACGAAAGAAAAACGTCTCGAAGAAAAAAAAGAGGTTATATCGCTGTTGATATTTTTGGAAAAGATCAAGTTCGGGGGTATCATTATCAAGACTTGTCTATATTTTTATTCAAGATATCAGGTTGCTATTTTTTAAGTTCAAAAAATATCCGTTCCCTTAATTAGTAATAATATGTTTCGAAATTACCGATTGGCAAAGTTAACCAATCATAAAATAAGAATCTTTTTATATTTGCAGGCACTATAAAATACTCAATGGAAATTAAGACTCATGTAGATTTTGAGGATACCAAAACAGCTTTTTCCTCAAAATCTACCAAGCAACTCAAGAGAGCTTATTATTTATTCGCCATTGTAAACAGGAAGTGGTTGTCAGAATTATCATCATGGCTGGTTAATATGGCGTTCTCAAGCAGGTTGCCAATTAATTGGATTATCAGAAAAACAGTATTCCAACATTTTTGTGGAGGGGAAAGTATAACCGATAGTGATAAAGCTATGCGGGAATTGAAGGATCATAACATTAAAAGCATTCTGGATTATTCCGAGGAAGGGGCGGATACAGAAGAAAGTTTTGATAATGCAGCAGAGGAAACCCTCAATACCATGAAAAAGGCTAAAGACTCTGACTGGATGCCTTTTTGTGTATTCAAGCCCACTGGTTTTGGCAGGGCTGAATTATTGGAGAAAATCCATCGCAAGGAGTCATTAACTGCCCAAGAGGAGAAGGAATTTGAAAATCTCAAGAGAAGAGTTGAAAGTATATGCCAATTCGGCTTTGAAATTGACGTGCCTGTAATGATTGACGCGGAGGAGACTTGGCTACAGAATCCCATAGATGATATTGCTTATGAAATGATGGAAAAATATAACCGGGCCAAGGTTATTGTCTATAATACTTATCAAATGTATCGTGTTGATAGCCTTGCAGAATTAAAAGCCGCATTTCAAAAGGCAACGGCTGGCAATTATTATCTGGGAGCAAAATTGGTAAGGGGCGCCTACATGGAAAAGGAAAGGGAGCGTGCTGGTGAAATTGGATACACAGACCCTATTCACGTAGATAAAAAGGCAACTGATGAGGCTTTTGACCAAGGTTTAAAGTTCTGTGTTGATAATAAACAACGCGTCTTTCTCTTTTGTGGGTCTCATAATGAGTACAGTAATTATTATCTAACCATACTTATTGACAAGCATGGTTTGAAAAACAATGATCCCAGGATTTATTTTGGACAACTTTATGGGATGAGCGATCACATTTCCTATAACCTGGCTGCTAAAGGCTATAATGTGGTTAAATATGTTCCTTACGGATCTATCAGGCAAGTTATGCCTTATCTGATAAGAAGGGCTGAAGAAAACACTTCCGCCCGTGGGCAGAGTAGCAGGGAGTTAAAATTGCTGAAAATGGAACTAATAAGAAGGAGAAATTCAAGTTAGGTAACTTAGTATCATAAAAAAGGGTATATATTATTGGCCAGATATGAGATATATAATCTTTTTGATATCGATTAACCTTGCTCAAGTATGTCTTGGGCAAAACAATTCCACTATTGACAATAAAAACGGATTCGGCCCATTTCAATTGGGAATCAAGTTTAGCCAACATAAAAAAAACCTTAGACTCGATTATTCCATATCACTAGGACAAAAATATTATATCTATAGGGGCAAGGATTTGAAATCAGTTAATGGTATTACTACTGAAAAAATTAATGTCGGGTTTGATCATGACATCTTGTTTTACCTGGATATTTATTTCAAAGATGAAGATAACTTTGAACCCTTAAAATTCTTTTTCGAATCAGAGTACGGCGAATCTGCTCCAGCTGCTAACTCCAATGAAAGGGGAGTTGTACAAGCAGTAAGCTGGCAAGGGGAAAAAGTTGTGGCACAACTTGTTCAATTTAGTATTGAAGCCGATGAAGACGATAGAAACAAAATCGTTTTCATGATCTTCAAGAAGGAGTAATACTTTTGAGCTTATAATCAAACTGTAAAACCCAAGGATGTAACAAGTTGCACGTTACAAGTTCAGGCTGCAGGTTATCCAAAACATGATACTTGCAACATAGTACAAGGGTACAAGGGGCAAGTGTGAAAATGGATTTGCCTTTGGCCCATGACCAACCACCTTCTTTGAGGGCAGTGGTTGATTTCCCTCATAACAACCCTGCTTAATAGGTAAAATCTAACTAATTTTGCGATTCTCTTTTAACAGATAGATTAATGAGTTTAAGCGAACAGGAAATCATCCGTCGAAAAGCCAAAGAAGAGCTTGAAAAACTTGGAATAGATCCTTATCCGGCAGATTTGTATCAAATTACACATTATGCCACGGATATAGTTGGGAATTACCTGGAACTTGAGGGTAAAAATGTGACTCTGGCAGGTAGAATTATGACCAGGAGGATCATGGGTTCTGCTTCTTTTGCAGAGATTCAGGACGTATCTGGCAGGATCCAGATATATTTTCGCAGGGATGACATTTGCCCTGATGAAGACAAAACACTTTATAATACTGTTTTTAAAAGACTAACCGATATTGGTGATATTATTGGGATTACTGGTAAAGTATTTAAAACACAGACCGGTGAAATAACCGTTCATGTTGATAAATTCAAAATATTGACCAAATCATTACGGCCACTGCCAATAGTAAAGGAGACCACCGATGAGAAAGGTAACAAAATACTCCATGATGCATTTTCAGACCCTGAGATGCGCTACAGGCAACGTTATGTAGACTTGGTAGTAAATCCAGAAGTGAGGGAAGTTTTTATTAAAAGGACCAATATCTATAATTCCATTAGGGAATTTCTAAACAGCAAAGGCTACCTCGAAGTAGAAACCCCTGTATTACAACCTTTATATGGAGGGGCCGCTGCCAGGCCTTTCAAAACACACCATAACACCCTTGATATGACTCTCTACCTTCGGATTGCCAATGAGCTATACCTCAAAAGGCTGATCGTGGGAGGATACGATGGTGTTTATGAATTCTCCAAAGACTTCAGGAATGAAGGGATGAGCCGCTTCCACAATCCCGAATTTACCCAGGTAGAGCTGTATGTAGCTTATAAAGATTATGAATGGATGATGGAACTGGTTGAAGAAATGATAGAGAAGGTAGCACTGGATCTTCATGGTACAACTAAAGTTCAGGTTGGTGAGAATATTATCGATTTTAAAAGGCCCTGGAAAAGATACACCATGTTTGAGGTTATTGAACAAATTACCGGTGTGGACATATCTGAAATGGATGAAGAAGAGTTGAGGGCAACAGCAAAGAAAATGAATATCGGCATAGATGATTCCATGGGGAAAGGTAAAATTATTGACGAGATCTTTGGGGAAAAATGTGAGCCCCTGCTGATTCAGCCTACCTATATTACCGATTATCCTGTTGAAATGTCCCCACTTGCTAAAAAGCACCGTAGCAAAAAGGGAATAGCCGAGCGTTTTGAAGCCATAGCCAATGGAAAGGAAATTTGCAACGCATTTTCTGAACTCAATGATCCAATTGATCAACGAAAAAGATTTGAAGATCAATTGGAGTTAGGGAAAAGAGGGGATGAAGAAGCAATGGTGCTGGATGAGGATTTTCTACGGGCAATTGAATACGGAATGCCACCGACGGCAGGGCTTGGAGTGGGCCTTGACCGTTTGACAATGATGATGACCAATTCACGATCCATACAAGATGTGATCTTCTTTCCCCAGATGAAACCCGAAAAGAGAACAAAGAATGCCACTGTAAAGGAATACCTGGAAATAGGAATAAAAGAGGAGCTTATACCCATTATACAAAAACTTGGCATAAATACTTTAGAGCAGATAAAGGAAGCAAATCCGAATAAGCTCTTTAATGATGTGTGCGGAATGAGGAAGAAAATGAAGCTAAACGAGGTAAAGAACCCTACCTTGGATGAAGTGAAAGCCTGGGTAGGGGAGTAGGATAGTTATTGATAAGTGATAGTTTTACACACTTTTCAAGTAGTAATTGATGGTCATTATTGATGAGTCACGCCAATGACTATAAATGACAGGGAATAGATTATGAAGAATATTATAGACAAAGGATTTGGCCAATTGGTAACATCTAAATTTCTGATCCCACCCCTTATCTCAAATCAAAAAAGCTTCTCCTGCGGTTAAGTTTTAAATCTTGCAACATGGATGACTTAACCCGGATTGTAAAATCAAACGATTCGAAAATACCAAAAGGGGTCCAACTGAAAAGCATTTCCCAGCAATGCAGGTTACGGGTAATGTTAAACCTTGTTAGAGTAAATTCTTTTTTCTCGATATCATACCCGGAAGTGAATTGGATTTTTGTTTTCTCCGTAATGCTTAAATTGCCCGAGAACCTAAGCGTTTGTGTCACTCTTGGATCATTAAACCCAACACGTGATCGTGAAAGACTATAGCCAAGGGTCAAGTTCCAGGGAATGTTGAAATCAACATACAAATCCGGGTTGTTTAAAATAAATTCTTTCTCCCCTTCTTTCATTGTAGATTTTCTAACCCTGTCCTCGGTTTCAAAGGCCTTGGGGTTCAAACTGGTCCTGGCAGAAAGTGTGATTGAGGTAAGTTGCCCGATCCCTCTTCCATTGTTCCAGGCAAATTTCTCAACCCTGGATTGCGTGACCACCCTCTTCCCATCTTCGTTAATTGTAATTGGCTCATCAAGTTCATAAATATAAGGGTCAATATTTCCAGATAAAGTCAGGTTTAATTTTCTGTTGAAAAGTGAAGTATTCCCATTCCAACGAATGGTAGAAAGATTAAATTCTTCGGCTATCAGATTGTATGATGAACTAATGGAGAAGTTGTTGATCAATGGAATCTTAACAAATGTTTTTGAAGTGTCTTTTTGACTTCGCACCTTCATCTCCAAATTGTTGGTTACTCCAAATCCAATACTTCCAGATTTACCTTTTCCCGGAGCACGAAATACAAATCCTTGGTATCTGGACCTTAATTCAGTGTCCCCTTCTTCGTTATTTTGAACTTCCTGAAATATCCCAAACTTCGGATCTGAGAAATCTGGCCTGTAGCTAAAACTGATATTAGGTGTAATAAGATGTCTGATGGCTTCAATTTTCTTTCCTCTTATAAAATAAGTGCCATAAATTCTAGTAGTTAGACTGGCTCCGGTACTCCATTCGTTGATCCGGGTAAAGCCATTAATGGTATCAGTATCAATTCGCATGGAATCGGGGTCGTAAGAATAATCGAGTTTCTCAAAATACCATCGCTCGGTATAATTGAAACCAGGGGTTAATGTAAAATATTTAAAGGCCTTTACCGAAGTCGAAATAGGTATTGTGTGCCTGAAACCTTTTTTTGATGTACTTACTAAATCCGGTAATGTGTTTAAATCAAAAGGGGCTATACTATCTTTGTTAATTCGATTGTTGATCTGATTTGTGCCGTTTAAGGTATACCTGAAGACTAGTTTTTCATACCAGGTACTTGCTGCTTTTCCTTTTTTTTGAAACGGATAGACATTTTGAACATTGACACTTAGTTCAGGTAGCAGCAGATTTACCTCTTTGGTTGTCAGGTTTTGATTAAATCTTCCACTTAATCCCATGCTTACTGGTGTTCCTGTAAATGATTTTGAATAAGAGATACTGGAATTAAGTGTTGTCCTGATACTGTTTGGGACATCCAGAGCATTATTTTGATTAAAAGTTGAAGTTGCTGCATTAACAGAAACTGAAAAACGGCCTGTTCCCTTATTTTGTGGACTGTGGGACCAGGAGATACGAAAATCATTGGATTTTGAGTCATCCCCTTCATCCCCCAATTTTAAGGTACTGTGATTAAACCTGAAGCTACCTCTATATTTATACCGTTTTATATAGGTTGATGATGCATTTAAACCAAAGCTGCCTTTTGTATAAAAATCAGAGGTCAATGCCAAGTTTATGTAATCATTAATAGCCAAAAAATAGCCTCCGTTCCTTAAAAAGAAACCTCTTCTTACTTCTTCACCATAAGTTGGGAATATCACCCCGGATTTTCTATCAATGGTTGATGGAAACATCCCAAAAGGAAACCCCAAAGGAGTAGGGACATCATTTATTACAAGGTTAAAAGGCCCTGAGATGATTTTATCTCGAGGTATGATTTTAAGTTTTCGCGAAGATATAAAATAGTGAGGGTGTGCCAGGTTACAAGTAGTATAACGGCCGTGGTTAATGTATAGCTCGTCATCTTGATTCTTCTTGACTTCCTCCCCATGCATATAACCTTCCCCTTGCTGGGTTACAACGCCCGATATGTAAGCTTTTTTTGTTTTGAAATTATATTTTATGTCTTTGGTCTCAAAATTATCGACCCCATCTTTAAAGACAGGTTTACCAATCATTCTTCCTGTTGAATCTATTCTAGGATGAGCTGTTAAGGTATTTGTATTGTAATTTATTTCAATTTCCGCTCCTTCAAGGGTTATTTGATCATAATTTATCTTCGCGTTCCCGTATAAATATACAATTTGGCCATCAACACTGAATAATATTGAGTCAGTAGCGGAATATTTAACAGTGGTCTCTATATCCCCTTTGGCCACGATTGAGTCTGATTTCGAGGCTATAGAATCCCCAATTCCCAACTTGGCAGGCCTTATACGCTTCACAGAATCAGGATTATTGATTTTTCCTCTAGGATTTGGGAAATCTTGGGCATTGGAGTTATTAAATGCCAATAACAGAAATGCAATTAATACTCCGTAATTTAAAACATGTAAGGTTTTTTTCAGTTTTAAAGAAAATTTTACAATTTTGCGTAAAGTTATTTCAATAACTCTGAACAATAGAAATATTGTGAAAAATATTGGCATTGTTTCATTTCTTTCTGCAATAATCCTGCTAGGATCATTTAGTACGCTTGAAATTAGAGACTTTAAAATCCGGAAGATTGTTGTTGATGCTGGACACGGTGGCCAGGATCCCGGAACATCAGGTAATTTTTCCAAGGAAAAGGACATCGCTTTAAAAATTGCCCTCAAATTTGGAAAATACGTGGAAACAAAGTTTAAAGACGTAGAAGTTATTTACACACGAAGCGATGATCGATTTATCGAACTTAACAGGAGGGCCACTATTGCAAATACAAACAATGCCGACCTTTTCATTTCCATACATTGCAACTCATTTCCCAAAACAAGTGTTTATGGTACCGAAACCTATGTTATGGGCTTGCATAAATCTGAAGAAAACCTGATGGTCGCCAAAAGGGAAAACGAATCGGTGTTATATGAAGAAAACTACCAACAAGTTTATGATGGATTTGACCCTAATTCCCCGGAATCCCACATTATATTTTCGTTATATCAGAGTGCATATCTGGAAAACAGTTTAAATTTGGCATCAAAAGTGGAAAGTCAATTTAGAAGGAGGGTGGGAAGACATAGTCGTGGTGTTAAACAAGCTGGGTTTGTCGTGTTGTGGAGGACATCTATGCCGAGTATTCTTGTTGAAACCGGTTATTTGTCCAATGCGAAAGAAGAAAGAGACCTCAACGACAACTTGAAGCAGGATTACATTGCTTCTGGCATTTACAGGGCTTTCCGGGATTATAAGCAAGAGGTGGAATCCTCCAATTAAACATTATTAAGTGAAGTTTTCGAAAGAAGTAAAAGTAGGGGTATTCATGGTCATTTCCATTGCTACCCTTTACTTGGGTTTTAATTATTTGAAAGGTATTGACTTCCTGTCTGGTTCTGGGGTATACTACGTGGTATATGATGATGTGCTGGGATTGCAAGTGTCTAATTCAGTAAGTGTCAATGGATTTTCGGTAGGCAGGGTAAGTAATATATCATTAATGCAAGAAAGGGGCAATAAAGTATTGGTGGAGTTGGATGTTCAGCAAGACATTGAATTAAATGATTCCACGGTTGCTTTTTTGGATGTAGGTCTTTTAGGTAGTGTATCAATTATTTTGGAAGTAGGTGAGTCGGAAACTAAAATTATACCAGGTGATACCTTACAGGCCAGGTTGGATAAAGCACTGGTAGATCTATTAAAAGAAAGTGCCCTGCCTGTGGCAGATAATCTTCAGATCACTATTAGAAGGATCAATACCATTCTTGATGGGCTAAGCGGCAATACAGCAAGAATCACAGAGATATTAGAAAATCTGGCAGATGTATCTGGCAATGTAAAGAAAATCACCTCTTTACAGAATAGAAAATTGATTACAGATATGCTGTCCCAGTTAAGCCAAACTGCAGAGGCACTGAAATCTACGGTTGCTAAGGTTGGCCCAATGCTTGATAATTACAGTGCAGTTGCCGACTCATTGAAATCTTTAGACATAAAATCCACATTATCTAAAGTTGACCAGACCTTTGATAATCTTAATAATACACTTACAAAGCTCAATGACAGTGAGGGAACTCTTAATAAATTAATAGTAAATGACTCCCTCTACAATAATTTAAATAGAATGGTCGAAGACCTAGACAAGCTTTTGATCCATATGAATGAAAATCCTAAGGATTTTTTCGCACCGTTAGGAAAGAGCAAGAAGAAAATAGACAGGAGAAAACAGTCAGAAAACTAGTGAACGAATTTAGTGATTAGAACACTAAAGCCAATAGAGACATTGATAGATATTGAATTCAATAAAAACGAGGACGCTTTAAAACAACTTTGCTCGCAATTAAAGCGCAATGAAGAGAAAACAGGGCTTGGAGGGGGAAAGAAAAGGATCGAATCACACCATAAAAAAGGAAAACTCACAGCCAGGGAGAGAATTGATTACCTCGCCGATGATGGTTCAAATTTCCTTGAAATCGGAACATTTGCTGCTGATGGAATGTACGGGGAATACGGAGGGTGCCCTTCAGCCGGAGTTGTAACCGGGATAGGGTACGTTAGCGGAAGGCAATGCATAATTGTGGCAAATGATGCCACGGTAAAGGCCGGGGCATGGTTTCCCCTAACTGCAAAAAAAAACCTTAGGGCACAGGAGGTTGCCATGGAAAACCAACTGCCAATTATCTATTTGGTTGATAGTGCCGGAGTTTTCCTTCCCTTACAAGATGAGATCTTTCCTGATAAAGAACATTTTGGAAGGCAATTCCGAAATAATGCAAAAATGTCTTCCATGGGAATTGTACAAATAGCAGCAATAATGGGAAGCTGTGTGGCAGGAGGTGCATATTTGCCAATCATGTCAGATGAAGCCCTAATTGTAGATAAAACAGGCTCAGTTTTTCTGGCAGGATCATATTTGGTGAAAGCCGCTATTGGCGAAGATACTGATAGTGAATCCTTAGGTGGAGCCTCTACCCATTGCGAGATATCTGGGGTTACCGATGACAAATATGCCAACGATCAGGATGCTTTGGATGCCATAAAGAATATTTTCGATAAAATGGGAGCATCTCAAAATGCTGGCTTCGACAGGGTAGATCCCCGGCATCCTAAAGAGAGCATGGAAGAACTATATGGCCATTTCCCAGTCAACAGAGCAAAACCTTATGATACTTTGAAGATCATAAAAAGATTGGTGGATGGCTCTGACTTCGATCAATACAAGGCATTGTACGGAAAAACCATCGTTTGTGGCATTGGCCGTATAGATGGCTGGGCTGTTGGAATAGTGGCCAACCAACGCAAAGTGGTTAAATCCAAGAAAGGACAAATGCAAATGGGTGGTGTGATCTATTCTGATTCTGCAGACAAAGCTGCACGGTTCATTATGAATTGCAATCAAAGAAAAATACCCTTGGTGTTTTTGCAAGATGTAACCGGATTTATGGTTGGCACCCGTGCAGAACACGGTGGAATTATAAAAGATGGGGCAAAAATGGTTAATGCTGTAGCTAATTCAGTAGTGCCCAAGTTCACAATAATTACCGGAAACTCTTATGGGGCCGGGAATTATGCCATGTGTGGCAAAGCCTATGACCCTCGTTTGATCTTTGCCTGGCCAACAGCCCAAATTGCAGTGATGAGTGGTGAATCCGCCGCGAAAACCCTGCTCCAAATCAAGGTCTCAGGGATGAAAGCCCAAGGAAAAGAGTTGACTGAAAAAGAGAAAAAGGAACTGTTGGAAGAGATAATAGCACGTTATGATAGCCAGCTTAGTCCTTACTATGCGGCAGCAAGGCTTTGGGTTGATGGGATCATAGATCCCATGGAAACCAGGAAAGTGATTTCCATGGGTATTGAGGCAGCTAATCATGCACCGATAAAAGAAAAGTTTAACGTGGGTGTTATCCAAACCTGAACTAACCTTGGCAAAGAAACCGATAAGCAAAAAGGAAGTTAAAGCCATTATTTCATTGCTGGATGATGAGGACAATGAAGTAACTGCAAATGTTGAAGAAAAATTATTATCATATGGAGGCCAGGTGATTCCCATCTTGGAAAGCGAGTGGGAAAAAAACTTTAGTCCCGTCATTCAAAGAAGGATTGAAGAGATTGTCCACACCCTGCAATTTGACCAGTTAAAAGAGCGATTGCACCAATGGTCGGAATCAAAGGATAAAGAGCTGTTAAAAGGCATGTGGCTCGTGGCCACTTATCAATACCCGGACTTGGAATTTAAAACTATAAAAAAGGATATTGAACAAATATACTACCAGGTATGGACTGAATTCAGCAAAACTGACCTACTTCCTTACGACCAGGTGAAAATCCTCAATGGAGTGATTTTCAGCAAATTGAAATTCTCTGCCAATACAAAAAATTTTCATTCCCCAAGCAATTCCATGATCAACTCGGTATTGGATTCCAAAAAGGGAAATCCTATCTCCTTGTGTGTGATCTACTTATTAATTGCCAAAAAACTTAAACTTTCAATTTATGGTGTTAACCTGCCTAACTTGTTTATTCTAACTTATAAAACCAAAAAAACACAGTTTTATATTAATGCATTTAACCGTGGATTAATATTTTCAACAGAGGACATAGATCATTATATCTCCGAGTTGAAATTAGCGCCAACCGAATCCTACTATCAACCTTGCACTAACGTTGATATAATATGCCGGGTTTTCAGAAACCTGATTGTTGCTTTTGAAAAGATCGGGGACCACTATAAGGTCGATGAGATCAAACAACTATTGAAGATGGTGTCTGATGAGGTTATTCCCTGATTTAGCAAATGGCTGAGAATGTACCACCTTAGGGAAGCTCTAGGTCTATCAGCAGTACATAATTTTCGGAAAACGAAATGATGGATTACAAGAGAAAATACAGCAGTTTCATCCCATGGATTGACGAAGCTTTTTTAACTGCTGTAGTTGAAAACTAAGGCACTTAGCGTAGTCTACCCTTAGGGTAACAGGGTATTGTAAATTGCGACTTCAAATAAATTATGAATCAAATAATGAAATGAAATCGTTAATTTTACAGAAGGTCTTCCAAAAGCAAAACACCATGAGAACAGAAACAATAAAATTAGGTCTTATCGACCGTTTAATGAGAGTACAGGAAGCATCTACTTTGCAAAGGATAGAGAAGCTGATTATACAGGCAGAAATGGAATCAAGAGCTGAAAAATCATTGAAAGCCATAGACAAGGGAGACGTTTTATCCATGGATGAATTTAGAAAAGAGAACAGGCAATGGCTGAAGAAAAAATATACAAAATAGTAATCGCCCAACCTGCAAAGAATCGTTACCACGAAAGTGTTTTGCCTTACATTTATGAGAATTTTAGCTTTGAAAGAGCTTTTGAAGTAGATGAAAATATTCTAAAGGCTGCTGGAACATTAGATAAGAAGCCAGGCAGGGGGAGAAAAGAAAAACACCTTGAAGAAGCAAAAGAAGATTTTAAGTTTATTCTTTATAAGGAAACAAAACACTTTGAGATTAAGATAATCTATTACATAAATGAGGGTGAAGGCACCGTATATATTACAGACTTTTTCCCAACCAAAATGAACCCTCGAAGCATCGGAAAAAACAAATAATCCTATCCTCAAATCAGTCCCAGTTCCCACAAGTCAACGCATATCCTCGGTTTGTGTCTGCACAAACTGAAACCTAAAAGTCATTGGGTTATTCTGGTCTGTGGACACAGACCATGGATTTGTAAAAGCTCCGCCGTCTATACTTTTTGCCCCATCAATTGTATAAAATGATAGGCCGTCCATACTTTTAGCTCCATCAATTATATAAAATGGTGGGGCGTTGATACTTTATGCTCCATCAATTATATAAAATGATAGGCCGACGGTACTTTTAGATCCGTCATTTATATAAAATGGTAGGCCGTCCA
>CBDVAV010000017.1:0-18831 GCA_965372055.1 uncultured bacterium
TTAGACCGTAATGATATCTTTTTTATTGACCGTGGAAGTGCCGACAATTGGTCACCAGCATCTCACTATATAAGTAATGTTGTCAGATCAACCTCAATACTTTTCCCTGCTTTCTTTTTGACAGATCATCATACAAAAAATGAGATTTCCATGCTTTTGGTCATGACATTGGAAGTATTATCCACAAACTTTGGAGTAACTATGCTGGTTAAGAATATTGTGAACCGACCAAGGCCATTTACCTACAATACGGATTTAGATATTAGCATCAGATCAAAGAAAAATGACAAGCTTTCTTTTTTCTCGGGTCATACCTCACATACTGCAGCATTTACTTTTTTTATAGCAAAAGTTATGACCGATTACCATCCTAATGCCAAGGGTAAATTTAAAGCCATTGTGTGGTCTGGGGCGACCCTTATTCCTGCATTAACAGCAGTCCTGAGGGTACGTGCAGGAAAACATTTCCCTACTGATGTAATAGTTGGATATTTAGTTGGAGCATCTATAGGTTATCTCATACCCCACCTTCATAAACGAAAAAAGGAAAAGTTTACCGCTTTGTCTTTAATCCCCTCCTATACTGGGGGTGGTGGTGGACTTAGATTAGTATATAGATTTTAACCTCAAGTTATTCAGTTCCCAAATCCCACATCCTCATAATAATTTATCTTAATTTTTAAGTAACCAAGTTATTTAGGTGAGGTATACCTGTTAGATCCATAGGTCTTTAAAAAGATATCATTAATAATATTATCCAATAAGCTATGATCGAAAATTTTATAAAAATCGCAATCAGAAATATCTTGAAGCACAAAGGATTTGCTTTCATTAATATATTCGGGCTTGCCATTGGAATTGCATGCAGCATATTAATATTGCTTTTTGTTACTTATGAACTTAGCTATGACAAATTTCATGAGAAAGCAGATAGGATATACCGGATTGCAGTAAGGGCAATGATCGGGGATACAAAGATTAAGCAAACCTATTCATCAGCAATTACTTTCCAAAAACTTCTTGAAGATTTCCCTGAGATTGAAACGGGGGTTAAAATATACAATGTTGGAAGGACTCCTGTAGTTGTCGGTGAAGAGACTTTTTATGAAAGCAGGTTTCTCGCAGTGGATTCAACATTTTTTGACATTTTCTCTATTCCATTATTGCATGGAAATAAGGATAAAGTATTATCAGGGCCCAATACCATGGTTATCTCAAAAAGCACGGCATTAAGGTATTTTAATGAGATTGATGTGGTTGGGAAAAATATTCAGATCGATTTCACGTCACTTGGTAATGGTATCAAGAATTTATTAATTACCGGGGTATCGGATGATGTGCCAAATAATTCACATTTTCACTACGATTTGTTGATGTCCCTGATGACCTTTCCAAAAAGGATTAACAGTACAGGTTGGTATAACAATAACTTTCAGTCTTACGTGGTGCTAAAAGAAGGCGCATCAAAGGTAGCTCTTGAGGATAAGTTTTCAGATTTTACCAGGAAATATAATGGAGGGGAAGATTTTGATAAGTGGGTGGCAAAGGGAAATTTCTGGGAGTACTTTTTGCAGCCTATCACTGAGATACATCTGACTTCAGACCTAAATGGGGAATTTGAAGCAAACGGGAACGGAACATACGTGAATATTTTTTCAGTTATCAGCATATTTATCTTACTGGTTGCCTGCATTAATTTTATGAATCTCTCAACTGCAAAATCTTCTTTGAGAGCCAAAGAAGTTGGCATGAAAAAAGTTGTAGGGTCAGGCAGAGGCCTTCTAATGTTACAATTTCTAAGCGAATCTATAATTATCAGTTTTATAGCTCTTGCATTTGGATTGATAATAATGCATCTTCTTTTACCGGCCTATACGAATTTAGTCGACAGGCCACTTCATATAAATTATTTCGACAATTACTTTATTATACCTGCCTTGTTGGGAATGACTCTCATTATTGGAATATTTTCTGGCGCATATCCAGCTTTTGTTTTATCATCCTTTAAACCTATTTCAGTTCTCAAAAGTGGCACTGGTAAGATTGCAGGAAATTCGAGGTTAAGGAACTCTTTGGTAGTTTTTCAATTTGGGATATCCATATTTTTGATTATAGGAACTATAACTGTCTATAAGCAACTGGAATTTTTCCAAAATAAAAAACTGGGATTTGATAAAGAAAGAATATTAGTGGTCAATAATCCGGGGTCATTGGTCGAGAAGGTGGATGCATTTAAGGACGAATTACGTAAATATAGAAGCATTACGGATGTTTCAGGATCCAACATGCTGCCTGGGAAAAGTTTCTCGAACATAGGTTTCGGGGCAGAAGGGGTAGAAGAGAGCTTTACCTTAAACATAGGGATATGTGATTATGAATTTGCTAATACCCTAAAGCTTGATATTGAGAAAGGAAGGTTTTTTACGCCCGAATTCATTTCCGATTCCAGTGCGGTCGTGATCAATGAATCGACAATGGAGCTTCTGGGTTGGGATGACCCACTAGGCAAAAAGATCAATAACTGGTCAAGTAATAGAGGGAACTTTACCGTTATTGGAGTAGTCAAAGATTTTCATTATGAATCATTACATCAAGAAATAAGGCCTATGGCACTTTTTCTTGAAGGCGGGTACTATAAGAGGGTTCAAAATAAAATATCAATAAAATTAAACTCAGATGATATCCAGGAAACAGTAACACATATTGAAAATACATGGAAGGAATTCGTACCTGGATCGCCATTTGAATATTCGTTCCTTGACCAGGATTTTGATAATTTATATGCCAATGAAAGTCAGACCAAAAAGACATTTACAATATTTTCTATCTTATCAATATTTATTGCCTGCCTGGGGCTTTTTGGGCTAGCATCGTTTATAGCTGAGAGAAGAACCAAGGAGATTGGTATTAGAAAAGTGATGGGTGCCTCTGTTTCAAGTATTATTAATATACTAAATAGAGGTTTTGTAAAATGGGTTGCCATAGCTTCACTAATAGCCTCACCTATTGCCTGGTATGCGATGGAAAACTGGCTACAGAACTTTGCCTATCGTATTGAGCTTTCTGTATGGATGTTTGTATTTGCAGCTGGTTTAGCCCTGGTAATTGCTTTGATAATAGTTAGCTTCCAGACCGTAAGGGCAGCACTTAAAAATCCAGTCGATTCTTTGCAATACGAATAAACCTAATGAAGTAAATGTTCATTGTTCAATGTTCATTGGTCAACTTGTAACATGTAACCAGGAGTGAAGTGTTGTAAAAAATGGCCTTGCCTTTTTGACTTGTTCCAAACCACCTTCTTTGAGTGTGGTGGTTGATTTTCATCTTACATATTAGTAAATTGAAATTTAAAATAAACCCAACTACTGATGAAACACGTTATATCTTCCGTGCTATTTTTATTTATTTTTATTACAGGGATGACACAAAATAGAATTACAGGCAAGGCATTTGCCAGCCGATCTGAAATAATTGCTCAAAATGGTATGGCAGCAACAAGTCAGCCATTGGCCACCCAAGTTGCCCTGGATATACTTAAAAATGGTGGAACTGCAATGGATGCCGCTATTGCAGCAAATGCAATGCTTGGATTGGTTGAGCCAGTCGCTTGCGGCATAGGCGGCGATATCTTCGCAATTGTTTGGGATGCCAAAACCCAAAAACTATATGGATTCAATGGTAGTGGAAGGTCACCAAGGAGTTTGACCCTGAAATATTTTACAGATCGCGAGATGTCCTATGTTCCATTTCTGGGACCTTTGGCTGTATCTGTTCCAGGTTGTGTTGATGGTTGGTTTGAATTGCACAAGAAATTTGGAAAAACAAAAATGGCAGACATATTACAACCATCTATTGAATATGCCAGGAATGGATTTCCGGTTTCGGAAGTAATTGCTTACCAAATGGGGTCCTATTACACTAACAGGCAAGATTTACCTGGTTTTAAAGAAACATATATGCCCAATGGCAGAACCCCGGCCAAAGGAGAGGTTTTCAAAAACCCTGATCTTGCCAGTACTTATGAGAAAATCGCGGAAGGTGGCAGGGACGCTTTTTATAAAGGGGATATTGCTAAGACTATCGACAAGTACATGAAAGAGAACGATGGATTTCTGGCCTACGAAGACCTGGCCAGTCACAAATCTAATTGGATAGATCCGGTAAGTACCAATTACAGGGGTTATGATGTTTGGGAATTGCCACCAAACGGACAGGGCATTGCTGCATTACAAATTCTGAACATACTTGAAGGGTTTGATATAAGGAGAATGGGATTTGGAAGCGCTGAGTACCTGCATTATTTAACTGAAGCAAAGAAGTTGGCATACGAGGACCGTGCAAAGTTTTATGCTGATATGGACTTCAATCAGATTCCTGTTGATAAATTGATCTCTAAAGAATATGCGGAGGAAAGAAGGGCATTGATCAACCCTGATTTAGCGGCCAGAAAATACGATGCCGGTGAGATAGAACAAGGTAATACAATCTATATTACTGTAGCAGATAAGGATGGTAACATGGTATCTTTGATCCAAAGCATTTATGCAGAATTTGGATCGGGCATGGTTCCAACCGGACTGGGCTTTGTACTTCAAAACAGGGGACAGATGTTCAATGTTCAAGATGCCAATCATTTTAATGCCCTGGAGCCAGGCAAGCGGCCTTTTCATACTATTATTCCGGCTTTTATTACCAAAGATGGCAAACCATGGGTAAGTTTCGGATTAATGGGCGGGGCCATACAACCGCAAGGACATGCACAAATCGTGGTCAATTTAATAGATTTTGAAATGAATTTGCAGGAAGCAGGTGATGCCCCAAGAATGCGGCACCGGGGTTCTTCGCAGCCAACGGGATCTAAAATGACCAATGGAGGTACCTTAAATCTAGAATCAGGCTTTGAATATGAGCAAGTAAGGGAATTGGTAGAAAGAGGGCATAGGATATCTTATGCCATCGGAATTTATGGAGGTTACCAGGCCATCATGTGGGACGAAAAAAACAAAGTTTACTACGGTGCTTCTGAATCAAGAAAAGATGGACAAGCAGCGGGATATTAATAGTATTGAAATTTGGTATAAACCTAAAATCTAATATCTAATATCTAATATCTAAAATCTAATATCTAATATCTAAAATCTAATATCTAAAATCTAATATCTAATATAGTTTCAACCTAACAGATTTACCTAATCAAATAGCAATCAGGTAAAACAGTATCATTATACCAGTTATGGGTAGGCCAGCCTCCTTATATTCTTCGTGTAGAGTGATACTTTCAAATTGATCAATCCTTATATAACAATTTTGGTTCCCACCATGATCATTAGGTTGATAAATGATCACCCAAGGTTCCATTATTTCAGTTACTTTTCTGTTCCTGTACTCTTTGTTATTAACCACAAAATCAATCATGTCCCCCGGTTTGATTTTCTCTTTTACCAGTTCCATTTTTTCTTGTAGTGACTTTTGATCGTCACTAACTACCTCCCTGTACGTGAAACACGAGGTAAACAGGAAGGTAGTTATTATCATTAAAATGATTGAAAATATAGATTTCATTTTTGTTTAAATTAGTGTCTCCTGATATTGAAACCCATCGTAAATGTATACTTTGGAGCATCAGATGAAGGTGATATCGCAAAGTTGAAAGGAATGTAAACATAATCCAGTTTGACAGTGTGCCCAACAGCAATAACAAATGCATGGTCACCAGTAGATGTTACGTTTGGACCAGCTCCAGCTTCAAATCCTTCTTTTGTTCTAAATCCAACTAAAAGCGTGCCGCTAAGATTTGGATCGTCAGTTTCAAATCCTGTCAATAGCACCACAGTTTCTATCAACCCCTGAAATCCAGTATTGGTTTGAAACCACCTGGTTTCAAATTGCCAACCAAATTGGGAACGGTAGCGACTCATATCGTACTGATCCAATGTCTTGCCTAGGTCACCGCCAATGTACGTAAACCCAAATCTAGGGCCTGATAACTTAATCGGTTCATATATTGGGATTTCTTCCTGGGCATTAGCTGAAACAGCAAACAAGATCAATAATCCAAGACCAATTGTTGTTTGAAGCATTTTCATTATTTCATCTATTTAAGTTTAACATAATTACTTTCTTGGACTAAAAGTAGAGTATGTGAAAATGGTAATAGAATTGAATTTTGTGGAGTAATTGACAAAATTCGTGATTTGTGCCAATTCTGATGGATGCTCAGAATATGATTGGTGTTTTTTGCATCTTTTACAAGATGTCGGGGTTTTTTTGCGAGGAGTGCAAAAATTCAAAAAACATTATTCCGCGATTATTGAAATTTCTTTGCTATTGATTTGATCCATCCACAGGGCAACCTTCATTAGTAATCTGAAACAAATAATTTTTTATTGTTTGGCAACGTACACCAGGTTGAGTTATGTCTGGTCTGGTGATCAGAAGGAAACTTCTGGTTGTCACATAGTGATCCCTATGGGGCCGCCAAAGCGAAAAGACTCGTTCCCTCTTGGATCTTTAATTTTAACTAACTAACCTAGAACTACGTCTTTTTCAGCATTCGCAAATGGTTGGTTGTACCATCGTTTACCTGTAGCTTTATACATTGCGTTTGCAAGAGCAGCTGAAATTGGTGGTAAA
Organism: uncultured bacterium; assembly: GCA_965372055.1. Lineage (GTDB taxonomy): Bacteria > Bacteroidota > Bacteroidia > Cytophagales > Cyclobacteriaceae > CBDVAV01. Next base: position 6,634 of record CBDVAV010000017.1, read on the forward strand.
GATGGTTCCCCTAATCCGGTTGGATCGATTCCATTGTCAACGAAAAAGACTTCAATTTCAGGAGGGGCCTCCTTATGACGTATTAACCTGTAACTATTGAAATTATTTTGTTCCGGTTTCCCGTTATCAAAAGTTAATCCACTGAACATCGCATGGCCAATTCCGTCAATGATACCTCCTTCAATTTGATTTAAAGCACCCTCTTTGTTAACCACTATACCACAATCCACCGCACACCATACTTTTTTTACAGTGGCTTCACCGTTCTCTTTAACTACGTCGATAATTTGGGCTACATAGGAGTTATGACAATAGTATGCTGAAACTCCGCGATATACGCTGGGCATTTCCACGTCCCAATTTGATTTTTTCCTAACCAGTTTCAGTACACCTGCATAGCGATTCGGATCATAGTCATTATCCTCACCCACTGGATCCTTCATGGCCCGTTCGAACAACTCCAGTCTGAAATCGATCGGATCTTTGCCAGCTGCCTCTGCAACTTCATCTATAAATGATTGCTCGGCACCAGCAATGAAATTAGAACGGGGGGCTCGCCAAGCACCTGTTGAAATATTGGTTTCTATCCCTACATTTTCAGCCAGATAATTGTCAAGCGTACCAGCAGGATAGCGATTTGCGTAAACCGGACTTCCAGGAATACCGGCTCCCCTAACATGAAATGCTGTCAAATTATTGTTTTTATCCAGGGCTGCCCTGTAGGCCACTCGATAAGATGGCCGATAAGTTCCCTGGGTCATATCATCTTCACGGGTGTAAATGAGCTTTACCGGAGCATTCACCTTTTGGGATATTACCGCCGCTTCCACTCCGAAATGACCGTATAGACGACGACCAAACCCACCTCCCATACGAGTCATCATAATGGATATCTTATCTTCGGGGAGGCCAAGTACATTTGAAACAGTTTTGCTTAAATATTCAGGCGTTTGAATAGGGCCTACCAATTCTGCTCCGTCCGCTTTAACATCAGCGAAAAAATTCATGGGCTCTAAGGGATTATGAGCCAGGAATGGGGCTTTATATGTACTTTCAATAACCTGCTCCGCATCTTTAAACGCCTTTTCGGGATTGCCGTCTTGCCTTGCAATTTCATCGGGCTTCCCTCTTAATCCATCTATCAATTTATTCTCATGCTCGCTGCTGCTTTCGGGAGGAGTTTCAGTCTCCCACTCAATAACCAAGGCCTTCTTGGCCTTCATAACTTCCCATGTCGAACTACCCACCACGGCTACCAGCTCATTGTAAGCATTGACATCAGACCACAGCTTCTCCTCCGGAGCGGTGTTGATTGTTATTACATCTTTGATTCCGGGCATGGATTTCGCCTTTTCCATATCCACCGACTTCAATTTCATACCGAAAGCAGGTGGGTGTGCAATCATGGCTATTAGCATCCCTTCCTTTTTATAATCAAGTCCAAATAGCGGCTCACCTGTTATAATTTTAGGGCCATCCACATTCTTTCTCCTCGTTCCAATAATTTTAAAATCTTTGGGATCTTTAAGTTCAACTTCTTCAGGAACCGGTATTGATGAGGCTGCAGATGCTATCTCTCCATAACCAATAGATTTACCGCTACCTTGGTGCTTTATGACTCCTGCATCAGTTGATAGTTCCTCTACCGGTACTCCCCACAGTTTAGCGGTTGCTTGCAAGAGCATATTACGAGCCGTTGCTCCAGCCATTCTCAGGCTTTGCCAACCTCGTCGAATAGATTGGCTTCCTCCGGCTAACTGCCGAACGTATTTCTTGGTATCCAAACCTGCCTGCTTCACCCTCACATCATTCCAATCAACGTCCAGTTCTTCCGCCACAATCATTGGCATAGAAGTTTTTACATTTTGCCCAATTTCGGGGTTTGGAGAATAAATGGTTACAATTCCATTATCACCAATCTTAATGAAAGCATTGATGTTAAACCATTCCTCAGGTACTTCAGAGAGTGTTTCCGTGGACGGAGTACAGGAAGCCAGCCAGTTGAATCCAAGTACCATTCCGCCGCTGGCGGTAGTGGAAACTTTTAAAAATGATCTTCGATTATATTGTGTCTGGATAAGAGTCATTGTTGTATTTCTTTAGGATATTACTAAAAATATTAAAAAGGCCATTAACTTATGTTCGCAGCGGTTTTTATGGCCGCTTTTATTCTGATGTAAGTTCCACAGCGACAAATATTTCCGTTCATTGCTGATGCAATATCTTCATCACTTGGATTTGGATTATTGTTCAACAAAGAGGCTGCGTTCATGATTTGCCCGGCCTGGCAATAGCCACACTGGGGCACATCATGCTCAATCCAGGCCTCCTGTAATGGATGATCTCCATTTTCAGACAATCCTTCAATGGTAGTGATTGCTTGATTACCAACGGTTGAAACGAGAACATCACATGATCTCACCGCCACACCATTCAAATGGATTGTGCACGCACCGCATTGAGATATACCACACCCGTATTTGGTTCCAACCAATTCCAGGTTATCCCTTAAAACCCATAATAATGGGGTATCGGGATCTACATCAACCTGATGAGATCTTCCGTTGACATTAAGATTATATACAGCCATAGTTTAGATTTTGATATTTCGTAAAGAATTACAAGATAATATTTTTTAATCTTAAATCATACAATAATAATTTGGACGGTTAGACGGATATTAATTGAATCACATTACTCCAATACAGATTCCAAAAATGTTGGTAAATATTAGGGCACATTTCCAATGGAGTGATGTCATTGTCCACTTTAGGCGGTTAAAAGGGTGATTTGATTGGGGAATATTAATCCATTACTAATTTTTCATTTCCAAAATGTTTTTGGATTAGAGAGTTTATTGATTTTTTAGTTAATGGTTTTGGAACTATATCGAAAACAAATGGGTTGGATCTGGCGTTTTTACTGTCGTTTGGGTTTAATGAGGAAGTCAGCATAACTACTTTTATTTTGCCAATTTGTTCAAAAAGAGACTCCTTCATTTTATCCAGGAATTGCCAGCCATTCATGGAAGGCATCATAACATCCAAAAATATCAAATCAGGAAACCAATAGTTGCCCCCCTTCTTTTTATATTCATTATTTTTGGTTAGTAAAGTGAGCCCTTCTTTGGCACTGCTTATTATTTTCACATCATTGGCGACTTTAGTTTGTTCAATAATTGTTTTGTTAATAAAACTTGCCGTGGAATTGTCATCGATTAGCATTATTGTATCTAATTTGCTTTTCATGTCTTTTTATTTGATAATGGTTATTGTCGTTTTTCTATATATAAGTTACATGTAATTAAAGTAGCTTATTTGGCCATTCATTCTTTAAATTTGAAGTTGGTAAGCTTTATCTTCTAATTATTTTTATATAATGGCAAAAATCATACAGGAATGATTTTATTATGATAGTGTACTTAAATGCGTATTAATAGCTATTGACAAGATCATCCAACCTTAAAATGAGAAAACTATTCCATAATTGGGATTAATTGAGTTGGATGGCCTTCCATATGGATTTTGAATTTTGTATCCCTGAAATGTAATGGACTATGATTTAAATAAAGTAATTTTATTATTAACTTAAATTTAATTTAATTACACATAATCTCTTTTTAAAGAAGTGATGATCGGAGATTTACGATTGATTATTCTTTTAACACTTGTCCAATTTTTTATAACACCAGTCAATGCGCAGGATGGTGGTGGATTCAAACATTATAAGCAGTTGGTTCCTGGCACTGATATTAATATTGAAATGTCACCGATTCAGGGTGGCAAGCATTTTATTGAGGATACTAAGATAGAACTTTCACCTTTTTGGATAGCAAAATTTGAAATAAGCTGGGAACAGTACAAGGAATTTGAAGAGCTATATTTAAGGTCTTTAAGTCAAACAGAAAGCGACTCCCAATTTGATGGATTTACCGGGCCTACCCAACCATATATTGATATGAGTTTTGGAATGGGTAAAGTTGGCTATCCGGCTATTAACATCACCCATTATGCGGCTACACAATATTGCAAATGGCTAACCCAAAAGACAGGTATATTTTTCAGGCTCCCAACCGAAGCAGAATGGGAGTTAGCCTGCAATGGGTCATCAGAAAATTCTGAAATAAATGTGCAGAATATTAGCGAGTATGCTTGGTATATGGATAATAGTAAAAACAAATACCACAAAATTGGCGAAAAAAATCCCAATTCACACGGGTTGTTTGATATGATCGGAAATGTGGCCGAGTGGACCACGGATCAATATTTTGAAGATTATCAGCAGAAATTAATTGACGGAATGATTTCTAAAAACCCGTATTTTAAGCCAGATAAATTGTATCCCAGGACAGTGAGGGGTGGCTCTTGGAAAGACAAGGTGGAGAACATTGGATGTGATGCACGAAAACCGTCGAATCAACGCTGGAAGAGAAGGGATCCTCAATTGCCGAGAAGTAAATGGTGGTTGACCAATGCAGAATTTGTAGGATTTCGAATCGTCAGGCCTTTGCACCCTCCAGACCAAAAAGATTGGGAGCAATTTTGGCCAAAAGCAATAAAAGATTTATAAAAACATCACCTTTAAACATAAAGACTAAATACTATGGAAAATCAAAACAAATCTTCATTTAATAGAAGGAAGTTTATAAAAGGATCGGCTGTAGCAGCTGGAGGCTTGATACTTAATCTTCCTGATATAAAGGGTTATCACCTGGGAAGCGATGAGATCAAAGTTTCATTGATTGGTTGCGGTGGCAGGGGTACTGGTGCAGCAGCCCAGGCACTGAGCACAGACCATAATGTAAAATTAGTGGCAATGGCTGATGTATTTGTTGATCGGCTTGAAGGCAGTTTGAGTAATCTCAAAGAGAAGTTTACTGGAACTGATAAAGTACAAGTTAAAGATGACAATAAATTTGTCGGTTTTGATGCGTATAAAGAGGCAATAGCCATTGCAGATGTAGTTATTTTAACTACTCCTCCTGGCTTTAGGCCGATACATTTTGAAGCCGCTGTAAATGCCGGGAAAAACATCTTTACAGAAAAACCCATGGCTACGGATGCTCCAGGTATTCGCAGGGTCCTGGCATCAGCAGAAAAAGCCAAAGAGAAAAATTTAAAGATAGTAGTTGGACTTCAACGACATTATGAAACAAAGTACCTTGAACTAATGAAGCGGATCCATGGAGGGGAGATAGGACAAATAACATCAGCCCAGGCCTATTGGAATGATGGCGGGGTTTGGGTAAAAGCCAGACAACCAAACCAGACCGAGATGGAATACCAAATGCGCAATTGGTATTATTTTAACTGGATTTGTGGTGACCACATCGTTGAACAGCATATCCATAATATAGATGTAATAAACTGGGCAAAACAAGCCTATCCGGTGTCAGCTCAGGGAATGGGAGGGAGACAGGTAAGAACGGGCAAGGAGTTTGGGCAGATATTTGACCACCACTTCGTTGAATTTGAATACGCCGATGGAACCATTTTATCAAGTCAGTGCCGTCATATTCGAGGATGTATGAGTAAGGTAGCAGAGGCTGTTCAGGGGACTAAGGGTTCAGCCAGCAGTTCAGGAGAAATCAAAGACCTTAAAGGTAAAGTATTATGGAAACATGATGACAGTAATGATGCTAACCCATACCAAACTGAGCATCACGTATTTTTCGATGCAGTGGTAAATGACAAACCCATCAATAATGCATTTTATGGAGCAAAAAGCACTATGACTGCAATTTTGGGAAGGATGGCCACCTATTCCGGACAGTTGGTTACCTGGGATGAGGCCCTCAATTCTGAATTGAGCATCATGCCTACTAGATATGCTTGGGATGCAGAACCGCCAGTGTTGCCCAATGAGAATGGCTACTATCCGGCACCTGTTCCTGGAGTAACGCAAGCTTTTTAATATACTATGAGAAGAAGAGATTTTGTTAAAACAGGGTTGCTCACCGGGGTTGCATCAACCGTGGGCGGTAATGTGTTGGCATGGAAAAGCCCCGGCAACATTTACCCAGCACATAAATTTAATCTTCAATATGCCCCACATTTCGGGATGTTCAAGAACCATGCTGGTGATGGACTTATTGATCAATTAAAATTCATTTCTGAAATTGGTTTTACTGCTCTTGAAGATAATGGGATGAAGGATAGGGATGTGGATACCCAGGAAAAAATTGCCAAGCAAATGGCAAATAACAATATGCGGATGGGGGTATTTGTGGCCCATAAGATATACTGGCAAGAGCCTAATCTCACAAGTGGTGATAAAAATAAGAGAGAGGAATTTTTAAAGGATATTGAAGATTCCGTGGAAGTTGCGAAAAGAGTGAATGCTACCTGGATGACAGTAGTTCCAGGTCATGTCGACCTGAGAAAGGATATGGGTTATCAAACTGCCAACGTGGTTGAATCTTTGAGAAGAGCATGCGAAATACTTGAACCCCACGGATTGAAAATAGTACTTGAACCACTCAATTTCAGGGATCACCCTGGTTTGTTTTTGAAGAAAATTCCCCAGGCATACGGGATTTGCCGGGCGGTGAACAGTCCATCTTGTAAAATCTTGTTTGATATTTATCACCAACAAATCACCGAAGGGAATATCATTCCAAATATTGACCTGGCCTGGGATGAAATTGCATACTTCCAAATTGGGGACAATCCAGGTAGAAAAGAGCCGACTACCGGAGAGATCAACTATAAAAATGTATTTGAACATTTATATAACAAAGGTTTTAAAGGAGTGATGGGGATGGAACATGGTAATTCAATACCAGGAAAGGAGGGGGAACAGGCTCTAATTGATGCTTATAAAAAAGTAGATAGTTTTAAATAGTAATTCGAATTTGTTTATAAATCGATAGGTCAATATTATTTCAAAACATCGATCATAATCGAATATTTAATTATAAAACTACGGTTGAGAACCCTGGAGCCACTACGGGCTTCATTATAAACCACAAATAGACCAGTATTGGCCTGCTTTAACAAACTAAAGCGGATGTTGGCAGACCAAATATCCGCAACACTATTATATTGGATCAAACTCTGGGCAAGGATACTTGGAGTAAATGAATATGATAAGCGTGCCCCGAATATATCTGTGGTAAAGTTTCCATTTGGCAGATTAAAATCGTTATGGGCAAACCTGAATTCGGAATTGAATTTATCTCCCAAACGGATACCCAAAGTCCCGCTATTGGCATAACGTTCCCCCCCGAAAGCCCCTCCCAACACAGACCTTGTGCTGATATAAATTGGTTTGCTTTGATTGGTCATAATGATGATTTGCACCTCGCTGTGCTTATAGGTTCCTGCCGGGACAAATAGACTGTCCCTTGCAAAGATTTCAAAATCATTTACAACGCCTTCCGTGGTAAAATTGACTCCCGTATGAATTTCCAGGCCATTTTTCCACTCCCAGTGATTGTCAACATGTAAGAATCCAGTTTCTTGAAACCCACTAAAATTCCAGAATCCACGATATGAAACGTGTGGCCTGAATTCTAGAAATGGTGATTTTTCGCTTGGACGGAGGCGTTTAAAAATCAGGAACTCGGGTTTTCTGAAAGCCGATTGCCTCGACAAGAAACCCATTTCGGGATTAAACCCCTCTGCTACTTCAGTGTAAGCTGAACTGAGGATCAACCCGTTCCATTCATACTGCGCCTGGAATCGAAATGCATGTTCATCTTCAGTAATACCTGGGGTTGAGCTCTGGGCATAAAATCCTGATAGTTGAGCCTTTTTACCAATTCCTAATTTTCCATCTGTCGCAAAGACTCTGTTATAATCATTATCTAAACTTCCCATCCCTTCCCTGTTAATAAAAGCCAATCCTAGGGAAGACCTCATCCCAAACTGCTGGTTAATTCTCCCTACGGAGAAATTATTCTTTTGAACCAAGGTATCCACATTATCAGTAAACATGCTCAGAAAGCCAACATTGGTATTATTGATTTTTCCTGATAACCTGGCCCCACCAATTATAGGTACAAGTTCTCCCGCATTACCAATTCCTATACGCCGGCTAAAGAAAAGATCGACCTCCCCAGGGCTACCTACACTAAATAGCCCGGCATTTTCAAGGAAAAAAGGTCGCTTTTCAGGAAAAAAAAGATTGAACCTATCGAGGTTTATTTGTTGTTCGTCAACTTCCACTTGGGCGAAATCTGTATTATATGTTAAATCAAGGGTTATATTGGGCGAAATGCTATACTTAATATCGGCACCAAATTCAGCATCATATTCTGTGTCAGATGGTTCTTCTTCAAAATTTCTGGCAACTTGCCCTAATCCATAAGGAATGACTTTTAGATTACCGGGGTTCTGCAAGTTCAGGCCGGTTAATTTTCCTGCCAGGGAAAGACGTTTTATATCGAATTCAATGGGCATTGGCGCCCAAAAAGCCACTTCATTGGTCTTGCGGATCATGCGCTGGAAATTAAGTCCCCAGGATTGGTCCTGTCCAGCATTAAACCTTAACGTTCTGAACGGTATGGCAAACTCAGCACTCCAACCGTAGTCGCCAACTTGAGCTTTAACTTCCCAGGAAGCATCCCAGTTGAGGTTGAAGCCTCCGATGATACCCCCCTGTTGCCGGTTGGCATTGAAATTTCCCTGGCCTTCATTATCTACCTGGGCATCATACTCAATCCCGACAGAGTTCGTGCCAAATACGAAACCGTTTTGGCTATCATTATAGGTGTCAAGAATGAACATAAAACCATCGGTATTGTCCAAGGAAGCATCCCTACGGGAATCCGAGACCACTAATTTGTCAGGTTCCGAATCGTAACAAACTACAGACAAATAGAAAGTTGACGAAGTGTAGGATATGCGGACCTCTGTTTTTTCAGAAGCTGATTGTCCTGCATTGGGCCGGGTTTGCCAAAGATCAACAATGGGAGATATATTTTGCCAAACCTCATCGTTAATAACTTCTCCGTCAATAGTAGGATTGATCTCAATACTAACAGCCTGTACGGAAGGTCGCTCATTAACATCGGGCATTGTTTTGCCATGGCCATTATTGCCATTTTCGGCAGATTGTGACCAGCCTTGAAATGGTAAATATAAAATGAAAGATAGGAGGATGATCGTTCTGTGCAAGGTCATGATTGTTAAAATTGAGGCAAATATAGCTTGAACCTTTGCAATTAACAATGAGGAAAATTAGTAATGGGTAATGAGAAATGAGTAATTAGATAATTTGAAGAATTTAGAATTGTTAGGTTGATTGGTCATTTAAGTCATTATGTCAATATGTTAAAGAAACCTCTTTGAATGAAAAGCAGTCAACTTATTTCAGGCACTTATTTACCCAATATCCAATACTTAATACTTAATCATTTATTGTTAAATTTATCAGTTCAACTAAAATTATGAAAAGATCATCTTGCATAATTATCTTGATCATTGCATTTTCAACAAATGCTATAGCCCAAGAGGATTTGGTAAGGTTTGGCGACCTGACTTTTGCCTCTGATTTTGAAGAGCAAAGTTTCAAAAAATACATTGATGGGGAAATGGACATTACCAGGCTTCTGCAATGTATTAACCCACTGCAAACAGAAAAAGGACATTTGGAAAACGAACGGCAATTGAGATCAGCAATAGATAAGCTGAAGCAGGCAAAAATCGAAAAGAAGAAGCCCGATAAAAAAGTAAAAACCATTTATACTACCATTCATGATACTTTTCTGGATAAATACGAAAGACAGAATGAATTTTCAGAGATATTCGATACTGGAAAGTACAATTGTGTTTCTGCCACAGGTCTTTTTGCCTTGGTATTTAATTCTCTGGGTATCCCATATACAATAAAAGAATTGCCTACACATGTATTTTTAGTAGCCTATCCTGAAAACGAGCAAATATTGGTTGAAACCACTGATCCTTTCTCGGGGTATATACAGTTTTCTCAAAATTTCAAACATACCTACGTGGAAAATCTCAGGGAGAGAAAGTTGATAGGTTCAGTGGAGTATAGCCAGTATTCAAGCGATGTCCTTTTTGACAAGTATTATTTTAACGAAGAAGATATTAGCTTGGAACAACTGGTTGGGATACAATATATTAATGATGGTATTTATAAGTTGCAGGAAGGAGACCTTGAAAATGCACTTTCGCAATTTGATAAAGGATACCTGTTCTATCCAAGTGATAAAGCAGCCTATTTATCAATGACAACAGCTATTGGCTATCTAACTAAACTTAATCTCGAGGATGATAATTACACAGAACTAGTCATGAAATTGTCCAGGTACACTAATTATGGTATTACCAGAGACCATATTACCGGGGAGTTTAACAAATTAACCTCCGCAATTCTATACAATAAGGGCAACTTGGACAAGTATGAGACTATATATAATAAATTCAATGCGGAACTTGAAGATGAAAATATAAAGAGAGAAATATCCTTTATTTTTCATTATGAGGTAGGGCGATATTATTTCAACAAGGGTTTAATTACCAAAGCACTTGAGAACATTGAGCTGGCATATCAACTTCAGCCGGGAAATGCGCAAAGCGAATCCTTTTTGATTACGGCAATTAGAGATAAAATTTCCAGGGTAGATGATGCCAAATTGATAATTGATTTATTGGAAGGTTATTCTAATAAGTATCCCGGTCTTTCAAAAAACCCTTTGTTTTATAGTATGTTGCTTGATTCATATCTGTTCTATTCTGAATTGCAATTTAGGAATCAGAAACCAGATGAAGGAAACGATTATCTGACAAGGTTTGAAGAGGGTTTTAAAGGAAAGACTGATTTAAAAGTCAAACATCAGTTTATTGTGAGGGCCTATGCTTCAGCATCAGTATATTACTTTGTAAAAGGGTATAAATCCAAATCCAGGACATATCTAATAAAGGGCCTGAATTATGTTCCCGAAAATAGTGAATTAAAGCAGCGTTTACAAATGTTGCGTTAGGCTAAGACCCCCTATTCTCAATGGACAGGTTATGCTTTTTTGTTACAATATAGAAATTTCTCAACCTGGTTTTTACTTTGGCAACAATGTTTATTTCTTCCATCAGAAAATGACCGGGTGGAACATTGTAGTACATTTCAAGGACGCCATCGCCAACATTTACCAATCTTTCAAGCCTGGTGTTCATAAATCCCTCGTCATCCAGTTTTCCCTGAAAATATTGAACATTATTATTGCCATCCGATAACTTGATTTTTAAAATATAGGTGCTGTTGATCAAGGTTTGGTCTTGAGCTTCGATAATTATCCTGGGGTATTTCTTCTTCAATTTTCCAGTTGAAAGGTATTCTTTTAAACCAATTCCCGGGAAGTCATTTTTGTAATCTATTTCAGACATTAATTTGCCATTCTCATAATATTTTTTCTGGGGGCCATCAAGTTTACCATGGTTATAATTGTACTCTTGATAAACATTCTCATTTTTGAAAAATTTCAAGGCAACTCCATGTTTTATGCCTTGGTCATAATTTACTTTTGTACGTAGTTTACCATCAGGATAAAAGGTTTTGGAAACCCCATGAAGTTTACCATTTTTATAATTTCTCTCGGAAAACAGTGTACCGTCAGATTTGTGCTGAATTAAAGTACCTTCAATTACTTTACCTGATTCATCCTTGATGAGATTTGTTTCAGGTAGATCTGCATTAGGATCACAGTTTCTAAACAGAATAATCATGAAGAGGAGCAATAGTATAATTCTTGCCACTTTGAAATTATCTTTTATTTAAGATACGATAAGAAATTCGTAAATCATATAATGGACATGTCCTGAAAATATTTCTTGGCTATTTGGACATAAATTCTACCCTCAAATCTTCATCAAACTTTTCAATGGCATATCTAAGCATAATCCTGGGCATTGTTTTGTAATACTTTTTAAGAAAAGCAATTTCAGTTTCCAAATATCTATTTCCAACCTCCCTTAACATCCATCCCACGGCTTTATGGATTAGGTCATGGGGGTGATGTAACAACATCTCCGAGATTTTAATGGTGTCTTGAAATTTATTGTCCTTTATACATGGATAAGTGGCAACAATAGCAATTCGGTTTTTCCATAGATCCTTGTCCCTGGCAAAATCACACAGCATGGATTTATCTTTGTCTTTAAGGTATGGCCCTAGAATTTTGTCGGCTGAGTAGTCCACTAGATCCCAATTATTAATCCCTTTGAGATTGGTCAGGTAAAG
>CBDVAV010000018.1:0-17715 GCA_965372055.1 uncultured bacterium
GGCAACTTTTTACAAATACCTGACCTTTGCCGAGGTCAACAATGTATCATAAACAAATACATTTGTTTTCTTGATAGTATCGTTATTTAATACTAGCAATACGCTATAGTATTAAAATATGATAGTAGGATTTGATTGCAAAGACACTGAAAGGGTATGGCCGGGAAAGAAAACAAGGAAGTGGGACGATAAAGTAGTAAAGGTTGCGTTGAGGAAATTATTCATGTTGAACGCAGCAAACCATATAAATGATTTACGGATACCGCCTTCGAACCGTTTGCACCCACTGAAAAAGGGACTGGTAGGTTATATTCAATAAGTGTAAATATGCAGTGGCGAATCATATTTCGGTGGCATGACAACCAAGCTAATAAAGTAAAGATTGTTGATTATCATTAAATTATTGAGAAATGGAAAAATTGATGACCGTGCACCCTGGTGAAATCCTTGAGAAGGAATTCCTGAAACCAATGGGCATTACTGCCTATAGGTTGGCAAAAGACGTAAAAGTGCAGCAGACCAGGATTAGTCAAATAATTAAACAAGAAAGAGGGATAACAGCAGATACGGCAATCCGGTTTGCTAAATATTTTGGGACAACACCCGAATTTTGGATGAATTTACAAAGGGAGTATGACCTTCGGAAAACAAGGTTTGAAAAGAAAAAGTTGTTTGACAGCATTGTCCCTATATCTGTATGAGATAGTCCCGAACGAGTGATTTAAATTTGCATCATTCAACTTATATGCCTCTTTGAACCAACGAATTTCTACCTTACGTAATTATGAAAAACCTCTGGATTTTTATATTAGCTCTGACAAGTTTTAACCTTTTTGCCCAAGATATTGAAATAATGGGAACTGTCTATGATGACGAGAATGGCAATAACGAGAAGGATCGAGGGGAAATGGGCGTTCCAAACGTGGTGGTTTCAGATCAAGAGAGTTCAACAATTACCAATGAAAACGGAGATTTTCTTCTAAAAACCAGTGCTGACTTCCCATACCTATTTATTGCCCAGCCATCAGGCTATGTCGGGAAATATTATTATCCAAAAGCCCCGGAAACGAATTTCCCAATCAAGAAGGATCAAAACCAGGATCAATTTAAATTTATCCATGCCTCGGATACCCATATTGATTCCCTTAACCTCCCACGTATGGCACGGTTCAGGGAAATGGCTGACTCAACTGGCGCAGATTTTATAGTGATTTCCGGTGATTTAATCCGGGATGCACTTAGGGTTAACGTAGAAACTGCCAGCAGTTACTATGAAATGTACGTGGGAGAAATTGAAAAATTCAAAATGCCTGTCTATAGCGGGGTGGGTAATCATGAAATTTTCGGAATAGAAAGGGATAAATCCCTGGTGAGCACTGATCAACCCCTTTATGGAAAAAAAATGTTCAGACATTACCTCGGACCGAATTACTATTCCTTCAATTATGGTGGTATTCACTTCATTGCCTTGGATGCCGTGGGTTATCAAAACCTGTATTATTTCGGAGGGGTGGATTCGCTTCAGCTAGTTTGGTTGGAAAATGACCTAAAGTATCTTCCGTCTGATACTCCCATAATCACCTTCAATCATATCCCATTTATTTCTCCAGGATTTTCATTTCAAAATTTTGAAAATGATATTTTTTATGGCCCGCAATTACTTTTGCAGAAGAATAAACTTGAGCACCGACATATTGTACACAATTACTCCGAGGTAAAAAAACGCATTGGAAACCGTCCATATCCCCTCGCTCTTTCAGGGCATTACCATTCAGCTCAGGAAGGATTAGTAATTGGATCTAATACAACATTCGCACAGACATCTGCCATTACAAGGCCTGATCAATATGATTATAATGGTTTTAAAATACGCTCCGGCTTTACATTGTACGAAGTGAAAAATGGGCAGATAATTTCCAGTCAATTTATCCCTCTTAATTTTCCATGATTTATTTGAAGCAACTATAAGAAATAAAATAAAAATCGATTAGGTAAAGGGAAAACCTGCCCGTCCGGCAGGCAGGCGGGCGGGCGTGCCAGAATCCTGACATATCGGGACTAAACTCAATTTGGTGACGTTCTATACATCTTTTAAATTTTAACTACTTTCGGTAATAAAATTTAAAATCCTGAACGTAACTACATATAGCGCAACATTGGATGCAACAAAAGACAAGGCCGCAACATTAATATAGATTATGATACTATTAGACCAAAACAAATATGATAAAGTGATAAAACCACTCCGTGATGTGACATTTAACAATTTGTTTGCTCGCTCAGTGGTTGAAAAAAAAGTGATTGGTGCTGTATATGTTGACAATACGGAAAACCCAAAAACATTTTATGTAGTTCATCCTTATGGCATGTCCCTGCTTTTTGGTGAAACCTATAATGATGACTTTAATTCAAGCTTTCTTGATTACGCGTTAAACACTTTCAAGATACGGGATAAATATGAATGGTTACAAGCTTTTCCTCAATCATGGAATAAAAAGATTTCGGGTCTACTTGGGGATAATATGATAAAATCCATTGACAACTTTGGCAGCAATAGGAACAACATAATAGAAGAAAATACAAGAGTGAATTTTAAATTCAATCAAGAAAGATATCTTGATTTTCATTCTAAAAACAACAACAAAGACTATAATATTCTTCGGACAGATAAGCAATTGTATGAAGGCATGGATGGAAGTGTTGTACCAAAACATTTTTGGGATGATGCAGAACACTTTTGCAATTATGGTGTAGGATTCAGCTTGATATACGAAAATAGAGTAGCTTCAACTGCTTACTCATCATATATTCATGATAATCAATTAGAACTGGGGATTGAAACAATCGAAAGCTGTAGGGGAAAAGGATTTGCAATCTATACTTGTTCGTCCTTGATTGATTATTGCATGGACAATGATTATGAGCCTGTTTGGTCATGTCGACTCGAAAATATCGGATCATATAAATTAGCACAAAAACTGGGATTTGAACCTACAGTTTATATCCCATATTATAGATTAAATGATTGATAATAAAAGGATGATCAAAAAGGCAGGTGATATACCAAAAGATTTGATAGAGTCTGTTAAAGAAAATTTAACGATAATCATTGATTTGGATCAAAATACGACCTTTGACAGTGGATCGTGCCCAACATCTTGCAAAACGATAAACCACAAACGAAAAACAAACAACGAACTCAGAACCGCTGCTTCACATTCAGGTAATCTATAAAGTATATGATCTTGAAGGAAAAGCTGTTAACCTGGTCAGAAGTAATAGTATTGCCAAAATTCCTGAAAAAATCAGGTCTCACGTCATCATTTTCCTTTAATATAGCATCTTTCCAAATGAAATTTATAAAGCTACCAGGGCCAATCTGCCATGAAAACACCATATCTACATTAAATGCATTGAAGTTGGTGTTATGTTCTTGATCGCCGTTTCCATCCAATCCGGTATAAGGAGTCGTGTACAAATTGCCGTCAATACCCAACTCCTTGAATTCAGAATATCTTACTCTTGACCAGTTATGCCGTACTCTTAAATTAATGCCCATGTTTTTATTAAACGTGTACTGGGCACCCAGTTCATTGTTAACGGTAACTACATTCCTGATACCAAAGATGATACTTTCAAGCTCATCATTAACATCCAGCAACTCGGTAACATAACCCCTTTCGTTGGAACGCTTGTACCTGTTCAATTTATAATCAAAAGTGAGCTTATTGCTTACCCTGTAGCGTGGGAATATACCAAACCAGTTTTCAATTGCATCCCAATCCTTTCTGATCCAACGCCCCCTGAAAAAGCCCACCCTGAATGCTTTACGACTGTCTGTAACCATAAATACATTCATGGCATAAGATGATGGCTCCCTGAAAAAATAGCCATCATTCCTGGGCTCGAAATAATCGAAAGAAGTTTGAGGGTTAACTTCACTGAAAAAGCCAATGTTCCAAAAGTTTTTAAGTTGGCTGTTAATATTTCCTTCAAATCCCCAGTCAGTAAATGTATCAGGATTAAACTGTCTACTATATCTTGTATTAAGCCTGACATTCAACCGGTTCATCTTCCAGAATGGTTTGAAAATGTTATACCTCACGTTTGTCCAGTGAGTAACCCTGTTGCCCCTGGTGAGAAACCCTAGATCATTGATATCATAACTATCGCTCATAACATTTCTGCCAACACTGTACTGAACCTTACCACTGACCTTACCTGCTGAAACCATGTACCTATAACCTACATCGTTCTTGTAATTCTTATTTCCGGTGTTGGTCATTTTTTGGCTAAGGGCGGCAAAGCCATTTAGCCGGTAAGTGTTTGATTTATCATATATCCTGAAATCTGCGGCAGTAACATTAGCATTATCACCACCATTAGTCCTGGTCACATTAGTATTAATAATTCCTATGTTAGAGTTGTTCTTCAGCGCCTGGTCAAGTACAAACACGTTGAAGTTGGTCAAAGGATCAACATTTACCTCCCTCCTTTCCAGGGTTTCAGTATTTTCCAGGATTGCTGTAGTCTTTTTTGTTATTGAATTGAGAAATCCAATTCCCAGTCCCTTTTTTGTTCGCCCTGAAATCTTTGTTGAATTTAACAGATTTGCCTCTCTCGGGCTTATTACCACCTCCTCGTTGCCCAAAAGGTGGTCATCGGCACTGCCAAAAGATTTGCCAATCCTTCGTGAGAAAAATATGCCAGCTTTGTTAAAAAGTTCGGTACTTTCTGTAAAAAAAGGCCTGTTTTCATCAAACCTCACTTCAAAAGGCGAAAGATTAAGGACTTGATCATCAGACCGAACCTGGCTAAAGTCCGGGATCAAGCTCATATCCAGGGTAAAACTTTCGTTGATTCCGTATTTTAGGTCCATTCCGGCATTAAAGCTATTGACCGCTTTTCCAACACTTCCATCGTAAGTGACTGAATTTGCAATAAAAGGGGTAAAAAACAATCTCACAGGGGGTACAATATCCTCAAGGCCTGTAAGTATTCCTGCCTGGTTAACAAAACCTTCAACTGAATTATCTACAAAGTTCCAAAAAGATTCCTCTTTATTTCGCTGGAATTTTCTATAAATGTTAAATCCCCAAACGTGTTTGTCCTGATTCGGAAATCTCAGGGCAGAATAAGGGATTTCCATTTCTATGAACCATCCTTCTTCGTTTATCTTAACCTCACTTTTCCAAACAGCATCCCAACTATCATCATCGTCCCTGGGGCTAAATGAAACATCCCTTTGAACTCCGGCAGCAGTTACTACAAAAGCAAAAGCATTTTGCCCAGTGTTATAGGTGTCAAATAAAATTCCAAAAGCATCGGCATTTTTGTCGCCATCGTCTCGAATCCCTAATTCTCTTGGAATTTTATCTGGTTCAGGATCATACATTTTTGCCCCGATATAGATACCATAATTTGTATATATCAATTGTACTTCAGATCTATTCGTGGAGGGTGCTCCGTTATCTGGGGATAATTGGTGATAGAGTTCCCCTTTACCAGTAAATTGCCAAGCATCATCATCAAGGATGCCATCAATTTTAGGTGCAATTTCTACTCTTCTGGCTTCAAGCTCTTTTTTAGGGCTTTGAGCTAATGCAGTAAAAAAGGAAACAATAATAAGTGTTAGTCCAAATAAGGACGATTTCAATCCGCAGTCCAATTTATATCGATAGTTTGTATTGGTTGTCAATTAATATTACTTGTATTAACCTTAAAGGTTTCAAATAATTGTGTTAATGTTACGTTAAAAGGTATTTTTAACGCCCAAGGATTATATAAATGACTGCAAAGATTGGTCTTATTTCTGACACCCATGGCTTTTTGGATGAAAAAATATTTCTTCATTTTGATAACTGTGATGAAATCTGGCATGCCGGTGATATAGGAGACTTACAAGTGCTAGAAACTCTTTCCCAATTCAAGCCAATAAAAGCGGTCTATGGAAACATTGATGGGCCCAGTATTTCAAGACAACTCCCAGAAGACTTCACATTCAATTGTGAAGGGATCAAAGTATGGATCACGCATATTGGTGGTTATCCTCCCAGGTATAATCAACGGGTTAAACCGATGTTGGCGGAGAGTGTCCCTGATCTTTTCATTTGTGGTCATTCACATATTTTACGGATAATGACAGATTCCAAGTTAAACAATATGCTCTATATGAACCCCGGGGCAGCCGGAAAGCAAGGATTGCACAAAATCAAGACATTGATACGGTTCGAAATCAATAATGGCAAAATCAGCAATGTCCAGGTAATCGAGTTAGGTTCCAGGGCATAAATAGAAAAGGATGCAAATTATACTTGCAAGGTATATGCAATTCCTCCTACTTACTTGGCTTCATCTTTCTTTTTGACTGATTTCTTTGCCGGGGCTTTGGCTTTTTCGGCAGTAGGTTTGCTTGTTTTCTTTTTAGGCTCGGCAGCTTTCTTTGCTGGTTTTTTCTTCTCCACCTCGGCCTTTTCTTCTGTTTTCTTGGCTGTAGGTTTAGTTGATTTTTCCTTGGTTGTAATTTGCGTGTCAGCCTTTTTGTTATCAGTCTTTACTTCTTCGGTTTTGGTAGCCACCTCTTTAACTTCAGCTTGCGGGGCTTCATCTTTAACTTTAGGTGTGGTATGCTTTTTCTTAAACTCTTCTTTTATTGCCTCAACATCAACTTGCCTAATAACTGGTTTGAATTCTCTAAGTTTAATTGTCTGCAACCTGTTTTTTGCTTTCATCCTGTTTCTCCTTGCCTTTCTTTTTAGTCTGGTAACCGCCATTATTTGATTTCTTAAATTACAAATGAGGTGCAAAAGTAAGATTTTCAAAACTAATTTTACAATATATGTTAAATTATTGCTTATAATTAATTCGGATCACTTTACCTGGATTGATGGAATTTATACCTTTTTTGTAGTTTTACGAATCTAATACAAACTCCTGATGAGTCAAACCAAAATTAGCATTCCTAAAGGTACGCGTGACTTCGGACCTGAAATGATGGTCAAAAGAAATTTCATTCTGAAAGCCATCCAGTCAACCTTTGAAAAGTTCGGGTTTTTGCCTATTGAAACACCAAGCATTGAGAATTTATCTGTACTCACGGGAAAATATGGGGAAGAAGGTGATAAACTTTTGTTCAAAGTCCTTAATTCCGGGGATTATCTATCAAAAACAGACCTTAAAGATTACGAGTTGGGTTCAGCACACCTGACTCCTAAAATCTCAAAGAAAGGACTCAGGTATGATTTAACCGTACCCTTGGCCAGGTTCGTGGTAATGAACCGAAATGAGATCACATTGCCTTTTAAGCGATATCAAATCCAGCCTGTTTGGCGTGCCGATAGACCACAAAAAGGACGATACCAGGAGTTCCATCAATGCGACGCAGATATTATCGGAACCAACTCTGCCATATGCGAAGCAGAAATCATCTTGATCATTTCCGAATCATTTGAAAAACTGGGGATAACGGATTATATCATTAAAATCAATCACAGGGATATTTTAAAAGGGATTGTTGAACAATTTGGTGTGCCAGGAAAAGAAAATGATTACGCAGTGGCTATAGATAAGCTGGATAAGATAGGAGTTGAAAATGTTTTGGAAGAACTTAAAGATAGAGGATTTGAAGCATCAGCTATCGAAAAACTCAGCCCCATAATATCCTTGTCAGGATCGACAGCGGAAAAGTTAAAGTTAATAGGGGATATAATTGGTGACAATAAATCCGGCAAAGAGGGACTGGCAAGTTTGCAGGAGATTTTCGAGATCCTTGATGATATGGATTTCCAAATCACTAATCTTCATTTTGATCAAAACCTTGCCAGGGGACTTTCTTATTATACTGGGGCTATTTTTGAAGTGTTCGTGAACAATGTGCCCATAGGAAGTGTTTGTGGCGGCGGAAGGTATGACAACCTTACTGGGGTATTTGGAATGCCAGATGTTCCAGGGACTGGTATTTCTTTCGGGATTGACCGTATCTTCGACGTAATGCAGGAACTTGATCTTTTCCCAAAGAAAGTATTTGAAACTTCAAAGGTACTGATTACCAATTTTGACCAAGAATCTCAAAAATTTGCCTTAAGAACACTTTCAAAGATCAGGGCAGAGGACATTAATTGTGAGATTTATCCTGATCATGCTAAATTAAAAAAGCAATTTAACTATGCTGACAAGAAATCAATACCATATGTATTATTAATTGGTCCGGAAGAAATCCAAAGTGGAGAATTCTCCCTGAAGAACATGACCACGGGAGAGCAGGTAAGTATTAATCTTGAAGGTGTAATTGAAATTCTAAAGCAATAATTTTCCGATGAAACAATCAATGGAAATAACACATGAACATATCAGTATCGAAGAACTCAACAAAATTATACAGGATGAAGTAGAGCTAACATTATCTGAAAAGGTACAACAAAGAGTAATTAAATGCAGGAATTATCTCGACGGGAAAATAAAAGAATCAGATGATCCTATTTA
This sequence comes from uncultured bacterium, assembly GCA_965372055.1. Lineage (GTDB taxonomy): Bacteria > Bacteroidota > Bacteroidia > Cytophagales > Cyclobacteriaceae > CBDVAV01. The sequence goes on from CBDVAV010000018.1 coordinate 8,482, forward strand.
CGGGATCAATACAGGGTTTGGCTCGCTCTACGATAAAAATATATCCAATGATAATCTGGAAAAACTACAGGTAAACCTGGTGAAATCCCATGCATGTGGAACGGGTGATGAAATTCCCACCAATGTAGTGCGGTTAATGCTTTTTATTAAAATACAATCCCTGTCCTATGGTCACTCAGGCATCCAGTTAGAAACTTTACAAAGATTGGTCAATTTTTTTAACCATGGTATCTATCCGGTGATTTATGAATTCGGCTCCTTGGGTGCATCAGGTGACCTGGCTCCACTGGCTCATTTGTCTTTGCCTTTGATTGGTGAAGGTGAAGTCAATTATAATGGAAAAAGATATTCCGGTAAGTCAATAAATCAAATGATGAACTGGGATCCCATCCATTTTAAAGCAAAAGAAGGACTGGCCCTGTTGAATGGCACTCAGTTTATGAGTGCTTTTGGTATTTGTTGCCTCTTGCATGCAGACCGACTGATCAGGTTCGCCAATATCATTGCAGCCATTTCACTGGATGCTTTTGATGGTGGTATTGAACCATTTGAACCAATTGTACATAAGATCCGACCCCAACTGGGACAAGGTATCGTGGCGAAAAGGATATTTAACTTGTTGTCAGACAGCGAGCTGATCCAAAACAACAAAACACATGTTCAGGATCCTTATTCTTTTCGCTGTATTCCACAGGTTCATGGGGCAAGCCTGGATACAATTGAACATGTTAAAAGCACCTTTACTGCTGAAATTAATGGTGTTACCGACAATCCTAATATCTTTCCCGATGAAGACAGGATCATTTCCGCAGGAAACTTCCATGGTCAGCCATTGGCTTTTGGCCTTGACTTCCTGTGTATTGCTTTGGCTGAACTGGGCAGTATCTCTGAAAGGAGAACCTACCAATTGCTATCCGGTTCCAGGGGTTTGCCCAATTACCTTATTGCCAATCCAGGTATTAATTCAGGGTTGATGATACCCCAATACACGGCCGCATCACTGGTAAGTAAAAACAAAGAGCTTTGTGTACCGTCTTCAGTGGATTCCATTGTTTCATCTAATGGCCAGGAAGATCACGTGAGCATGGGAGCCAATGCCGCGATCAAAGCATATAAAGTGGTTAACAATTTGTATTCTATCCTTGCCATAGAACTAATTACGGCTACTCAGGCCTTAGAATTCAGGCGGCCTGCAAAAACTTCAACTTACCTTGAGAAAATCATTGACAATTTTAGAACCGTGGTTCCGTTTATTAAAAATGACAGGATTCTGCACTTCGATATAAAAAAAGCAGAAGAATTTATAAAAAATACAGTTATTTAGGTAGGATTTGAGGAAGCTAAGGGCACATTTACTTACGTCCATAATTTATGCCGCACTTATATCGCCACTTTGGGGGCAAAATATCAGTGCACTGGGTAGATTTTCGGTCGATTTTTCAAAAGGGTGCTTTCCAATGCAAATTCAGATTACGGATTTGTCTGGTTCTCCAATCAGTGCTTTCCAGTATGAAGGAAGTACCTCAACACCCACTAATGCACTTAATTATACCTATTCTATTCCTGGCACATATGTCATCATTCAGACAATTCAGGACGTTTTACCCAGACAGGATTCCCTCCTGATTGAGGTTTTTAACCCCATATCCCCAGATTTCAACATTTTAACTTGCGAGAATGAAGGAGTAATAGTTCAAATTACAGACTCTAATTACGATGGATTTTCCATAGATTATGGAGACATGACAAATATTACCGTAAATGTAGGCCAATCAGTCCCAAACCACTTTTATAGTTCTGCCGGAAGTTATAATATAACAGTCAAAGGGCTTTACAACAACGGTCCTAGTAATTGTGGGCAAACTGTTAAACAAATTAATACCATTTCCAGCATCTCCCCCGCCACCATCCAGACCCTTCTTGTGGCTGATGATAATATTGAACTTACTTATAGCCTCCCACAAAGCATATTCTACAACTTGGAAATCGCCATCAACAACGACAATAATTTTCAAAAGCTTAAAGCAATTGATAATTCAAGTACTCTAGATAGCATCATCGGGCTTGATCCCTCAAATACTTATTGCTTCAGGATCACTTCTTTTGATCCTTGTAACAGCAGTACCATATTTTCTAATGTTGTTTGTTCCATCGAACTAAATGTGGATATTCAAAACAATCAAAACTTGCTGAGTTGGACCACCATGGGCAGCAACATCAGTAATTTTTCAATAGAAAGGGATAATCAACAGATTGCTCAATTAATTGCCGGGCAATCAAATTATATTGATCAAAACCTGATCTGTAACATAGAAAATTGTTATCAGGTAAAGGTTAATTATTCTGATGGAGGGGTAAGTTCTACTAAGTCATTATGTGGTACTTCATTCTCGACTGACACTCCTGCCAGCATTGATGACCTCACTGTTTCCGTGGTTGCCAATGATGAAATCCGGTTACAGTGGCTTGATCCCACGAATTTTGTTCCCACGAAATACCTCACATTTCAATCAGTTAACAAAGGATCATTTGAATTTCTGGATTCTTTACAAAGTACTGATTTTAACAACACTGGAATAGCCCCAGATAATATTAGATATTGTTATAAAGTAGATTATATCGATCAATGCGGCAACTCTTCATCACCTGGTAGGGAGGTTTGTGCAATCAATTTATCGAACTCTCAAATTCAACCTGACCTGGTAGATCTTGATTGGGATGATTACAATGGGTGGTCTTTAGGAGTGAACAATTATCTACTCGAAAAATTTGATAGGAATGGAAATCCACTATTTAGTATTGATATAACGAATATCATTAACTATGAAGACAAACTTTTGGAGTCTGATGGGCAACTTATATTTTACCAGGTTACAGCTTTCCCCAACGACACCTCCCTATCTGAAGCCAAATCCAATATTAGCGAGGTAAGTATCAAATCTGCATTATACCTTCCTAATGCCTTTACCCCTAATGGAGATGGATTGAATGATATGTTTATGGCGAATGGAAAATTTATTAATACTTTTACAATTAAAATATTTAGTAAATGGGGAGGGCTAATATTTTTCTCCGATGATGTAGACTTGGGATGGGATGGTAATATTAATGGAGAGTTAGCCCCGCAGAGTACATACGCCTATATAGTTGAAACAACAGATTTTATAGGCAATAATTTAACCAGATCAGGGACTATTACATTATTAAGATAAATGCAATGTTATGTTTGATATGATGAAAATGATGGGCAAGCTGAAGGAAGTTCAGGAAAAAATGAAAGAAGCCCAGGAAAATTTAGTAAATATTACTGCAGAGGGCGATTCCGGTGGAGGTATGGTACATGCCACGGTAAACGGCAAAAAACAAGTAGTGAAACTGGATGTTGATAAAGAACTGATTAAACCGGAAGATGCCGAATTGATGCAGGACTTAATCATTGCTGCCATAAATAAAGCCCTTCAAGAAGTAGAAATTGAAGCCAAGGAAGCAATTAAAAAAAGTACCGCAGATGTTATGCCCAATATTCCTGGTCTTGATCTCTCTAATATGTTTTAATGCCCAGAACGGCCATTGTCATACTTAATTATAATGGGAAGAAATACCTGGAAAAATTCCTCCCCGGTGTAATTAAATATTCACAAAACTGTGAAATTTATGTTGCCGACAATGGATCTACTGATGGTTCAATTAATTGGCTGGGCAATATCTCAGGAATCAAACTGATAGATTTAGGAAAGAATTACGGGTTTAGCGGTGGCTACAATAAAGCCCTGGAACATATTGATGCGGATTATTTTATTCTTCTCAACTCTGATGTGGAAGTTACTGATCAATGGACAGCCCCCTTAATTGAAACCCTTGAAAAATCGGCTAACATAGCTGCCTGTCAACCAAAAATCCTTGATTACACCCATCGGAACAAATTTGAATATGCAGGAGCTGCCGGTGGTTATATCGATTCATTTGGATATCCCTTCTGCCGTGGACGTATCTTTAACCATATTGAAAAGGACACTTTACAATTTGATGACAATAAAAGGATTTTTTGGGCCACGGGGGCATGTATGGCTATAAAACGGAGTGTATTTATTGAAGTTGGTGGATTTGACGAACGTTTTTTTGCTCACATGGAAGAAATTGACCTTTGTTGGAGACTCAATAGAATGGGATGGCAGATCCAATACACCTCTGGTTCTCACGTATTCCATGTAGGAGGTGGAACATTATCCAGGTCAAATCCAAAGAAAACTTTTCTAAATTTCAAGAACGGTTTATCCATGATCTATAAAAATTTACCTTCTTCCCAGTTGTGGTGGAAACTGCCTACAAGAATCTTACTCGATGTTGCTGCAGCTTTCTTATTTCTATCCCGTGGACTGTTTCGGGATTTTATAGCTGTCTTTAAAGCCCATGGATCATTCTTGCTGGAACTAAATTATACCAATAGGAAAAGAAAGGAGTTTTCATCTTTTGAGAACAAGAACATGCCTATCTATAAAAGATTAATGCCCATTGAGTATTTTCTCAAAGGAAAAAGAAGATTCGAAGAGTTGGATTTTTAAGACTAATAATCCCAAACGGAATTATTTCTACGTCGGAGGTTTTTCCTGAAATTCATGATAAAAGCCAAAGCCAGGTATAGAATAACCGGGGAGCCGAAAGTTAAAAAAGAGGCGTAGATAAAAAACAACCTGATACTTGAGGTTGAGAGTCCCAGCTTTTCGCCAATACGCGTACATACGCCAAAAGCTTTATCTTCAAAAAAATTTTGAATTCTCTTCATCAAATTCCCCATTTAACCTACTCTTTAATAATTTACAAATATAATAAGGTAACCAGCCACCACCCACATTTTTATCTTTTTTATTAATGTATTATTGCATTAGTAATAATATAGCAATATTTTCGCATATAATTTTAAGTAAAGAAAATACAAATATCCAAATGAGAAAGTTACTCTACATAATTGTGTTGTTTGGCACACTGACATTTACAGGGTGTAATTTACCCAAAATGATCAAGATGGCAGACCAACAACAACTAACTGTTAATCCAAATCCTTTAGAAGTTCATGCTGATACAGTGAGTTTTGAGATATCGGCTAACCTTCCGGTTAAAATGCTAAAAAAAGGACTAGTGTATACAATTAATACCTTTTACAAGTATGGTGACCAGGAGATGGCAATAGGAAGCATCGAGTTCGATGGCGATCAGTATCCCAGTGCCGACACACAAGCTCCACGGGTCAGTGAAACTTTTTCATTCCCTTATGACCCTGCCCTCATTAGGGGTGATGTTGAGGTTCAGGGGGTTGCCAGGGACAAAAAGAATGGAAAGACCAAAGCCACCCCTCAAAGGCTACAGATTGCTAAAGGAATTATCACCACTTCCAAATTGGCACAAAAGTCATATTATGCTGCCTATGCCGGTCATGGCTATAACAACCAGGAAGAATTAAGCCCAACAAATATTGATTTCTTTTTCGATCAGGGAAAATCTGTACTTAAAAGATCAGAGAGAAGAAGTGAAAGAGGTAAATATTTTGAAGCATTTATCGCGGATAAAAACGTGACCCGAACCGTGACAATTACCGGTACGCACTCCCCAGAAGGCACGGAAACAATTAATTCCGGATTGTCACAAGACAGGGCTAGTGTGATTGAAGGTTTCTATCAAACCAACATGAAGAAGTACGACTACAAAGGGATGGCAGACTCAATCAAATTTATCCTAAAGCCTGTAATTGAAGATTGGAATGGCTTTAAGACTGCCCTTTCCAATTATGATGGCATTTCTACTACTGACAAATCTGAGTATACCAGTATCGTAAATGGACCCGGAAATTTTGAAGAGAAAGAAAAATTACTCCAAAAACTTCCTGCTTACGATAAAGTCTTTGATGATATCTATCCACCATTAAGAAGTGCAAAGACCAATATATTAACTGTTAAAGATAAAAAGACAGACGCACAAATTGCTGTACTTTCCAAGCAGATATCCGGTGAAGAGGTATCTGCAGATACTCTCTCTTCTGAAGAGCTAATGTATGCTGCAACCCTAACCCCGTCGTTAACTGAAAAAGAAGCCATTTACAAAGCTGCTACTAAAAAAGACGATAGCTGGAGTGCCCATAACAACCTTGGTGCAGTATATATCGAAATGGCAATGCAAAATCCAGATGATATGAACCGCTATGCTGATATGGCGGCAACCCAGTGTGATATATCCAACAATAAAAAAGAGAATGCACAAGCGTATATCAATTTAGGCTCAGCACACTTGATGCAGGGAAATGTTTACGCTGCTGCCGATGCCTTAAGAAAAGCAAGTTCTTTAAGCCCAAGTGGTGATGATTCCAGGGGAGCCAATGGCGTTTTAGGGGCAATAGAAATTATGATTGCTGATTACAGCAGAGCAGTGAGTTCATTATCTAACTCTTCCGATTCTCCAGTCAATGATTTTAATAGGGGACTTGCCCAGCTTCTGAACAAGGATTTTCAAAATGCTTTAACATCATTCCAGGAGGCAGCACAAGGTGATAGCGATATGGCATTAGCCGATTATGGGGCAGCAATAGCCAATGCAAGGTTGGGACAACAAGATGCTGCAATAACCAGCATTACAAGTGCAGTGCAAAAAGATCCTTCATTAAAGCAGAAAGCTTTGAGCGACCTTGAATTCGATGGAATTTCCGGCCAACAAGCCTTTAGGGATGCCATGAACTAATAAAATCTTTAATAGAAAAAGCGGCAATAATATATTGCCGCTTTTTTTATATCCGAAATTATATCTTGAATTAGTTTTAAGTATATAATTTATATTTTTGTCCATCATTTAAACAAACCCTTCATGAGAGAGATACAATTTCGGGAAGCACTACGGGAAGCCATGACAGAAGAAATGAATAGGGACGAAAATGTATTTCTCATGGGTGAAGAAGTAGCTGAGTATAACGGGGCATATAAAGTAAGTCAGGGGATGCTCGACGAATTTGGCCCAAAACGTGTGGTTGATACCCCAATCGCTGAGCTTGGATTCACGGGAGTTGGGATTGGTGCTGCAATGAATGGTTTGAGGCCAATTGTAGAATTTATGACCTTTAATTTCTCATTAGTAGCTATTGATCAGATTATTAATGGTGCAGCTAAATTGATGTCAATGTCCGGAGGTCAGATACCTGTTCCAATTGTCTTTAGGGGCCCAACAGGTAATGCCGGCATGTTAAGTTCCCAGCATTCCCAAAATTTTGAAAACTGGTATGCCAATACCCCAGGGTTAAAAGTAGTTGTTCCATCAAACCCTTATGACGCTAAAGGTTTACTTAAATCTTCAATCAGGGATGATGATCCCGTGATTTTCATGGAATCTGAGTTGATGTACAGTGACAAAGGCGAGGTGCCTGACAATGAATATTTGTTGCCCATTGGAGTGGCAAACATTAAAAAAGAAGGTGCGGATGTCACTCTTGTGTCATTTGGGAAGATGATGAAAATAGCAATGGAAACTGCTGAAGTGATGGAAAAGGACGGGGTATCTATAGAAGTTATTGACCTACGGTCAGTCAGGCCAATAGATTATGAAACCATCATAAACTCTGTAAAGAAAACAAATAGATTGGTAATCGTTGAAGAAGCCTGGCCATTGTCTTCAATTGCCAGCGAACTCACCTATCATATTCAAAAACATGCATTCGACTATTTGGATGCCCCTGTCACAAGAGTCAACAGTATGGATGTTCCCCTGCCCTACGCTCCCACATTGATTGAAGCGGTTTTACCAAATGTTAAAAGAGCTATGGAATCGGTTAATAAGGTTTTGTACAGGTAGGATTAGTGTTTGCCAAACATGTTCATTCCACTCATTTTCCTGTTGGAACCATCCATTTTATTCATAGTCTTCATGACCTTTCTCATGTCGCCAAATTGCTTCATCAGGTTGTTGACTTCCTGAATGGTTGTACCACTGCCCACGGCAATCCTTTTCCTTCTGCCGCCATTCATAAGATCAGGGTTTCGCCGCTCTTCCGTGGTCATGGAGCGAATTATTGCTTCTATTGGTTTAAAAGAGTGATCATCTAGATCAACGTCCTTTACGGCTTTGCCCATTCCAGGGATCATCCCCATCAGATCCTTGATATTTCCCATCTTTTTTATTTGTTGAAGCTGGGATAAAAAGTCTTCAAAATCGAATTGATTTTTCCTTAATTTTTTATTTAACCTACGGGTTTCTTCTTCATCAAAAGTCTGCTGGGCTTTTTCAACCAGGGAAACTACATCTCCCATGCCAAGGATACGGTTGGCCATACGATCCGGATGGAAGATGTCAATGGCTTCCATTTTCTCACCAGTACTGATAAATTTGATCGGTTTATCAACAACGGTTCTGATCGACAGTGCTGCCCCTCCCCTGGAGTCGCCATCAAGTTTTGTCAAAACCACACCGTCAAAATCAAGTCTTTCATTGAAGGTTTTGGCTGTATTAACAGCATCCTGACCAGTCATGGAATCCACCACGAAAAGTGTCTCTGATGGCGATAGTGTTTTTTTCAGCTCTTCAATTTCATTCATCATCTCCTCATCAATAGCGAGACGCCCGGCAGTATCGACAATAACTATCTTTTTGTTGTTTGCCTTGGCAAATTTTATTGCATTCTTGGCAATTTTAATGGTATCCTTATTTTCCGGCTCAGAATATACCTCAACACCAATCTGTTCACCCAAAACTTTTAATTGCTCAATGGCCGCAGGCCTATAGATATCACAAGCAGTTAACATAACATCCCGGCCCTGGTTTTTAAGTGAATTTGCCAGCTTTCCTGAGAAAGTAGTTTTACCCGAACCCTGTAGGCCAGCAATTAGAATAACCGCAGGATCGCCTGTTATATTGATCTCTTCGTTGGAACCGCCCATTAGCTCAGCCAGCTCTTCATTTACTATCTTGGTAAGTAGCTGTCCTGGTGAAACTGCAATTAGAACATCTCTGTTTAAGGCTTTTTCCTTGATAGAATCAGTCACATCTTTCGCAACCTTAAAATTAACATCAGCATCTATCAAAGCACGCCTTATTTCCTTTACCGTAGTAGCAATGTTTATCTCAGTAATGGATCCCTGGCCTTTAAGGGTTTTGAAAGCTCTTTCGAGTTTAAGACTTAAATTATCGAACATGATAACGTATCAGATTTTTATGCAAAAGTAAAGATAATATGACAAAATATGTTTGAAAGATGGTGTTGGA
>CBDVAV010000019.1:0-17639 GCA_965372055.1 uncultured bacterium
CCTCGGCGTCGGCGTCAATCTGGCGAGCCACCCCGCCGACACCGATTTTCCCGCTTGTCCATTGGGCATCATAGATGGTTCCATGATCAATTGGTTTTTTGTTCATTTAATTTGAAAGTGTTTAATCTCGCTGGCCACCTGCTTTCAAAAGCAGGTGAATGTGGGTTATGGCAATTTACACAGGTATTAATGGTTCTTGGTGGCGCCCAGCCCCCCAGTCTTTTGCCATGCGCCCCTCCTACCCAATCCTTTAACTGTTTTGAATGACACTGTCCACACAATTTATAACTGTGGTCAATTAATAATGGGGTTGAAGTTAAGGTAGTAAGTTGGTCGAGGTCATTTGAATCATGACAGGTAGCGCAATTCATAATACTTTCATCAGCATGAACAAGTTTGATATCCCAATGTGCCTTGCGTTCTTGCGGCTTCCTTTGCTTCTGTAATTCTACTAGGGGCTGTGAATGACAATTTGAACATGGGAAAGATTTTAGCAGGCTATGTCTTTCAGGAATATAAATTAACTCGCCGCTAGGAACTTCTGCCAAAACTTTTTTTACTTCGTACAAGGCTTCTTCGGTACTCACATCATAGGTTAGGGTATCATTATGGGCATCCTTGATATTGCTTAGTAAATTGTGGGATTTTTTCTCCTTTTGTGATAGGCTATCGCAGGCAAAATAACTTATCATTACAGCTATGACTAAGGTGATGTTTTTGATATGGTTAAGTTTGATCATAAATTACCTGCTATTTTGGTGAATTTGATGAACTCCTGGTCCATTCAGTAGTACTCCATTCTATAGTTTTATTTCCCTGTGCATGACATTGACGACAATTGATCCTCATTGGGTGGGATACTTTTATCTCTACCGGAGCTGCTGGTCCAGCATGACAGGCCAGACAATTTTCCCTCATCTGCAGTAAATGGGGAATTATTGGCGGGCTTCCCTCCAAGGCTGAGTTTCTAATTTGCGGATGAGGGTATTTTATCCAATTAGAAGTTTTAAAGTTTAGCTTAGTCTGCGATGGCACATGGCATTGTCTGCAATTCAACATTTCCGGGTGTGGTGTTATCGGAGCGTAGGCTTCAAATTTTGCCACAAAACCCCCGTTTTCATGGCATTGAAGACAATCCAGCCCTCCAATGCTTTTTTCAGATATTAATGAGTGGGGGATGGTTGGCGGTGCCCCAGGAAATGCCCTGTTCTCATAATAAGTTTTCAATGATCTCTGGTGTTTCTCATCAGTTGGCATATTTGTATAATCCAAAGCATATTCAGATCTTTTGAAAACCCCTTCCTCGGAAGGAATTGAAGGATTCTTCTCTGTTTCGTTTTCTTCAACCTTGGCTGGTTCCTGACTGGTAAGGTAGCTCACATCAAAAATTATAATGGCAGAGATAACCAGGACAACAAATAGAAATATGGTAAACTTACTTTGCTTTCTTACCATTTATATATTAATTAAGGACATTGACTTTTTCTACTTTAACCGCACATTTTTTATAATCAGGTTGTTTGGAAATGGGGCAAAAAGCATCAATTGTAAGATCATTGATCAGCATAGACTCATCAAAAAAGGGCACAAATACCTGACCCCTGGTAGGCTGCCCCCTTTCATTTACCGATGCCGGCAGCTCCAATTCCCCTCTTCTTGAAGTCAATCTTACTTTGTCCCCATTATTAACACCCAATGTTTTGGCATCATCCGGATTTAGCTCTACATAACTGTTGGGAACGGCCTGGTGCAAAACCGATATTCTCCTGGTCATTGACCCTGTATGCCAATGTTCCAGTACCCGACCTGTATTTAGCCAGAATGGGTAGTCCTGGTCTGGAATTTCTGGCGGTGGTTCATAGGGTCGCATCCAGATCCAGGCTTTGCCATCTGGTTTACCATAAAAATCATAGGAATCACCTTTACATGCTGGGTCATATTTTGCATGATAACGCCATCTCGTTTCTTTGCCATCAACATTGGGCCATTGCAGTCCCGGCGCTGATTTCAATGCTTCGTAGGATGCCATGTTGTGCTTTTTACCCTCGTGAAACCTGGTGTATTCCTTCCAAATATCTTCAATGTGGTTCTCCTTGTCCCATGGGAATAATTCTTCAAAACCCATTCTCCTGGCCACCTCAATAATTTGCCATGAATCGCTCATGGCCTCACCAGGCGCATCCAGCATTTGTTCAAAGTGTTGTGTCCTTCGTTCTGAGTTTCCAAACATTCCTTCCCGCTCAATCCACATGGCAGAAGGCAAGATCACATCCGCAATATCAGTAGTGGGTGTGGGGTAGATATCTGAAACTACAATGAACCTCCCATCTTTTTTTACACCATTTCTATAGCGTTTAAGATTTGGCATTGTAACCATGGGATTGGTAACCTGGATCCACATAAACTTGATTTCCCCACGATCCAGTGCCCTGAACATTTCAACGGTATGATAAGTTGGCTTGGGAGGAATCCTTTCCACCGGTACTTTCCAAATTTCTGCTGCGAGTTTTCTATCTTCCTCATTGCCAACCACACCATGAGGCAATTTGTGGGTTAACGTGCCTACTTCCCTAACCGTACCACAGGCACTGGGCTGTCCGGTAAGTGAAAAAGGACTATTGCCGGGTGTTGATATTTTGCCAACCAAGAGATGGATATTGTAGATCATGTTGTTTATCCAGGTGCCTCGTGTATGCTGATTAAAGCCCATGCACCAGAATGACGTTATTTTCTTGTTAGGGTCTCCATATAGAAATGCCAGGTATTTGATTTCTTTTACCGACAATCCTGTAATATCTTCCACCAGATCCGGCCTGTAGTCCTTGAGAAATTCTTTTACTTCATCAAAATTAATATCTGTTGCCTGATCTGTAAAGCTGAAATTGTCTTCCAATCCATACCCAATGTTGGTTTTCCCTTTCTTTAGGCTACAATGCTTTTCTATGAAACTTTGATTTATCCAATCATTTTCAATCAACTCATAACAAATTGCATTGGCAATGGCAAGGTCTCCTTGTGGTTTGAACAAGATAGACCTGTCTGCTGCCATACTTGTCCTGGTAGTCCTGGTTGCAAGGTCGATAATTTTTATATCTGGTCTTTTGAGTCTTTGATCCAGCATTCTCGAAAATAGTACAGGATGCATTTCAGCCATGTTATTTCCCCACAGCACGAATACATCAGCATGATCTATATCTTCATAACAGCCCATGGGTTCATCAAGGCCAAAGCTGGACATGAACCCGGTAACTGCACTGGCCATGCATAACCGGGCATTGGCCTCCAGGTTATTGGTGCCTATAGCGCCTTTCATAAATTTGGATGCAAGATAACCATCGGGAATGGTCCATTGCCCAGAGCCATACATAGACACGGCATCCTTTCCGTGGTTATCTATGGTTTCTTGCATTTTAGATGCCACAAGATCAAGTGCTTCCTCCATTGAAGTCTCTACAAACTTCCCATTTTTTCTAACCAATGGTTTTGTAAGTCGGTCTTTGCCATAGATCGACATTACTGAGTGATAACCTTTAACGCAGCACAACCCTTTGTTTACCGAACTCTGGGGATCGCCTTTCACTGCCACAGCTTTGCCATCCGCCAGTCCAATCAACAGTCCACAACCTACACCACAGAACCTACAGGGTGATTTTTTCCAATCAATGGATCCGGTTGGAAGGTTTTTATTTTGCTCTTCAGCAAATACTATCCCGGGAAACATACTGGCTGCCGCTGACATGGCGGAGGCTGCGGCAAGTTTTTTTAAAAATTTCCTTCGGTTGATAACTTCCATGGTCAATTGTCATTTATTGGTGAGTAAGTATCGTTGAATCCGGAAACCAAGGTTAAGTGATCCAGGCTCTCAATATTGTTGATTTTATTCAGTAGATTTTCTTCTTCCTTCTCATTTTGTGTATCGGTCACCACTACCAGAATATCCTTATTCTCTGATGGTATCACATCACATTCCCGGAATGTATTTAGAGCGGATTCAAGATTTCCCTTCCCTCCTGGACGTGGAAAGGCCAAGTAGCTTTTTATAGGCATAGACATAGACTTAAGGAACTGCTACAATATCGGAATTAATTTTCTTTTGTAGTAAAGAATTGTGGTTTTAATGTGATCATCAGCCAACCCCAGTTTTGTGTTTCACCTTTATCCCCACCTTTAAGGGCTTCCATGGTTGATGTGGCAAACATTTGTGAGTAACCTAGATTTAGATTGGCACCATCTACCAGTGGATACCCGAAGACCAGATCTAATTCAGTCCCCAGTGCTTTATCCATTGCTGTACCCGGTATCAATGGGTCATCAACATCTTCTGCCGAAGAGAAAAGGTGAAAGTCTCCCCTGATTGTAACTTTGGAGGGTTTAAAGTTAAACGAGAGGAATATGTCTTGTAATCCTACGCTTCCAATATGGTTGCCCACGTAGAAGTAATCCATAAAACCATTGAACTTATGGTTTGTTCCATAGAAAGGAGTAAAGGCTTCATTTTTTGTGCCTGGGGAAACCTCACTATTTCCAGATTGTCTTTCAAACCCCAGGGTGGCGGAAATCTTCTCATTTAGAGCATATCCAACATCCAATCCTATTAAGGAAGCATTGATCTTGGTATTGCCAACGACTGCTACAATAGGCTGTCTTCCACCCTGGTAGTAATAGACCAAATTTGCACTTAAAGCATCCTTTTTATAGGAGATTCTTGGCCCTATTGTTTGACTGTAGTAGGTTTTGAAGTCAGTAAATATACCACCTTGGTTGCCATTATTTAGAAATAAAAGACTCCCTGTAAAATCTCCAAATTTTTTATTTAACCATAAATACTGGAAGGCCTTATAACTGGCATTTACTGTAAAAGTAGAGGACAATCTTGCAGCATCCTGGTTAAATGCAAGTCCTAAATCAATTTTGAGGTCATCTTTACTATACTTGAAGATGAGTGCATCGTGGCTTCTGGCTTGCTGCGCCCAGCCTACACTGCCAAATATCCTGTGGTCATCGTAAATTATTTCCTGCCTGCCAAATTTAATCGAGAAGTCCTTGAGGAAAACTTGAGCCCAGGCTTCATGTATAGAGGTCAATGCTCCATCGCCAACTACTAATTGTGGTGTGCTGCCCCAGACCCGAACATCTTGAAAGACCAATTTGGCAGCATATTTTTCATTTTTAAAATCAAGGTTTAGCCTGGTTCTTTGGTCAATAAAAAACGCATTGTCCTGTCCCTTGAAAAACAAATCTTTATATCCATTCCTGTATTCAGCCCTTGGCCTGAATTCCCCGGATATGGTAAATTGAGAATAAGCCCTGATCGAAAAAAACATAAGGGCAAATATGAAGGTGTACTTATAGAATTGCATAGTTAGTTAGTTGGTTATTTATTTTTGAACATAATTCTTTACAATACTAATTTCTATAGATATGAAATTTATTGATATCAATCAAAGTAAAAAATGATTTTAATCAGCTATTCGAGGGTAATTATCAAAAACAGTTTTTGAATTGATGAATGATATAAGAATGATAAACCGATCATCTAACCTCTTTATAATACTTCCCTTTTGAAAACTTGTTCCTGTAAACATCTTTCATTCGTTTTCTCATATCTGCCCTGTTGGTGAGTTTTGCAATCTTCCATAGCAGGTAAACATGATCCTCGTTCTGTCGCTTGAAGTTGGTGGAATTAGAAAGAAAAAAATATGCTGCATCCCCTAATTCAGTATCACTCAAATTGTACAGAAAATTATTGAGCTGGCGTAATTCTTCATGATAATAACTGGTAAACTGGGGTACATAATAGCCAAAAGTTCCGATCAATCTGGCTTCAACTAATTCAACCAGGACTTTACTTATCATGGTTACAGCATAGGTGTTTTGTGGGTATTGGGATTTCATCTGTAAGGCCAGATGAATACAATGATCATACTGCCGGGTAAAGTATGCGGCTTCAATTGCCTCAAATTCTGCCATGGTAACTAATCCGTTACCTTTGTTTAGATCAGCATTTAGTTTAACGGGGTAATTATCGTTAAAATGTGATTTAATATTGTCTTTTCTCTTTTCAAATTGAGGATGCGACCGCAATGAATCCGTGTTAAAGATCAATGACTGGGTGGGGTTACTGTATGCTTTAGGCCTGTTACGAATCCAATGTGCTTTTATTGGAAACCTTTTGGAGTGAAAAGGCGCCAATAGAAGTTCACCCCGGGGATATTTTGGACGATAGGCTTTGGTGATCAATTCAAGGGCAGCAATTGCCTGTTCACGGGGATAGCCAGCATTGGTATAATATTCAAATCCTTTTGTGTCAGCCATGATCTCGATAGCCTGACTTAAATTACTCCCTTCATAGGATATGTTTCGTAAAAGTGCAAGGCCATCAGCCGTGATAGTTCCCTCCATTAAGTTTTGATTAAGTTGATGCTTGGTTTTAGCGGTAGATCCTGTATGAGCTGATTTCAAGGTGACATGATTTAATTCTTCATGGGCAATTTCATGAGCCAAAACAAAGGCTAGTTGGCTTCTGTTCCGGACTTTACCCAATAATCCAATATTAACCAATATCACCCCTTGTCCCATATTAAAGGCATTAACACTGGGATTCTTTGCAATCAGGACAAGTTTTGGTTTATGTTGTATAGGGTTATTGGAGACAATATCATTTATCACCTCTTCCACGTAGGATTGAAGGGATTCATCCTGGATAAATACCTTCTTCTTTACCAGGTTAAGGATACGTTCGGTACTTTTTTCGTAGGCTAGTGCTAGTTTTGAGGCTTTATTCTTCTTTAGCCCATATTGGAGATTGCTCTTTATGTATTGGATCAGTTCTTCAGAATTTGCATCATAAGTCTTACTGGGAGTATAGGAGAGATCATATTGAGCAATCATCAACTGGGGAACCAGGAGTAGCATTATGATCATAATCCTTTTCATTTCGTAAAATGCTGGTTTATGTGTGAAGTTGATTTAAATTTCTATCTATTGGATCAATAAAGATAAATTTTAAAGTTCATATAAATGGAGAGCAATTTGAACTTTTTGAAAAGAAATTAATATACCTAAAGCATAATTCAAATAAAGCTAGAACTGGCATGAAACTGACCATTAGGAATAGAAAATAATTTATAGCCATAAAAAAAGCCCGGATTAACCGGGCTTCTAAAAAGTTCTTTATCATGTAATTTGATTAATAATACCTATAAGCAGGTGGCTCATTGCCGCTAATCCTTACATAAAGATTAGCTTTGGCTTTATGATTTGTAAGATGGTCATGGATAAACATTAATGCAACTCTTCTGGACATGGTGTTTCCGGAGAAGGGGTTTTTAACTTCTTCATCAAGTTGATCATCTGACATACCTTTCATGATCTCACCGGCTTCCTCCAGGTCTTGCTTGACAGAGGCAATAATCTCCTCTTTGCTCATCTCTACTTCAGGTTCTTGAGGTGGTCCATCGGCTTGGATGTCCTTTAAAAACATATTTGCAATCATTTTTGAGGAACCACCAATGTGAAGCAATTGCTGGGCAAATGTCCTCACACTATCATGTGGTGTAAAACTATAGGAGTCCTCTGGCATTGATTCTGCCAGTTCAAGTACTTGTGCTATTGCTTCATTCCAAACCGGGGCATGCCCTTCTGCAAAATTATAAGTTGGCCCTTCAGGTTCTGTAGATTCTGCTGTAGAATTACTTTCGGTGCAGTTGGTTAAAATTGCTGCCATTACAACTATTGCAGCCATAGTTAGATTTCTTTTCATCTTTATTTATGTTATGGTTAATTGATTAATGATCCAAATTAAAGAAACTTTCCAATGATATAAAACAAAGTAACTTGATTTCACTTAATTCCTATACTTACTTGGTTGCCATAAACACTGAGTGTTGATGGCAGTTTTTATAAAAAATACAACCTTATATCGCCAAAATTGACCTTATCTCCAAGAATCAAATTAAAATAATATTATAATTAACCCTACTACTGGCTAAAGGCCGAATCCAATCTTAACTTAATAAACGCAACCTATTAGTTGCATGTTTGTCGAAAATAATTATATTTGCAACCAAACGGTTGCTTATATTTATTTAAAACTAAAATTCAATTACACATGAAAGACTTAATTAGAAAGGAAATGCAGTACAATCATCCTATTGCAGTTATATGGGATGCAATATCAAAAGAAGATGAAATATCAGCTTGGTTTATAAATGCCAAGTTTAAAGCCGAAGTGGGATATCAATATACTTTTACCCATGAGGATATAACCATTACCGGAAAGGTATTGGAAGTTGATCCAGTATTCAATTTGGTTTATACCTGGGTTATGGGCGGCACTGATGTTGAAACAACAGTAAAATGGCGATTGGAGGAAAATACCGAGGGAACACTTCTTGTTGTTGAACACAGTGGAATCTCCAACTATCCTACTGATGAAATGATTACCAATATGTTTACTCATTATTCAGAAGGATGGGATGGTTGCATTTCAAGGCTTGAAAATTACTTAGAGAAGTCGAAGCATGTCGAGCAAAATAAATAAAATATTCAAATCGATCGCGGACCCAACCAGGCGCGAGATATTTCAAGTCTTGGTAATGGCAAGTTCAGCCTTATCAATAACACAAATATCCGAGCACTTTGAAATCAGTCGGCAAGGGGTCACGAAGCATATCAGGATGCTGGCCGATGCTGGCCTTTTGGAAATGTCGGGTCAAGGACGTGAAAAGTTTTGCATTGCCAATCCCAAGCCTCTTAAAGAAATTCAAGAATGGGTAAAGTATTATGAGAAGTTCTGGGATGACAAATTGAACAGGTTGGGGACATATCTCGATCAGAAATCATAGGTTGCCAGTACAGGTTCAAGTTGCAAGTTGCAAGAGCAGCTTTTTCATGGTTTTGTATCCTTTAATCGTTATTGTTCATTTTTCATATAGTCGTGACTTTTAACTGCCTCTGGAGGTCGGCACAGCCAAGCCACTGGGATAGGAGATGGTTCGTTCGGCTGGATTATCTTTTTAATTGTTTCTGCCGTGTGGAACGTACATTGATAAGTTCTATTTGTTTTTTTCGAGGCTTAAGACGATAAGTTAACATTGTATGTTTGTTGATCAGGCCTCAATAGACTTTTTTGTGATGTCTGGTTTTTTGAAGCATTTCAGGGTATTGCTTCAGTAGTTCAAAAAACTGCTTAGTTTCTTGTAAAAAATTCTTGATCTCTCTTTCTGTCCAATTTTCCTATAAATATTTGATAATGCGATCATAGCCTTGTTCAGCTTGCTTCGTCCATACTATCTCTAAAGCCATTTCTTATGCTTATCCATTACTTGATTGTGGTGAACTACATCTCCATTATCTGCTTGGGCTAATCCTTCATCTATTTCTACTTTTTCTTCTGCACTAATCTTATCCCACCAATCCAGTTCTCTTTCCTTTTTCATGGCAATAAATTCTTTGATAGTAGATAGATCAGTAACTCCTGAGAACCATTGAATAAAGTTTAACTTTTCTGATTGTATGTCCATAGCTTAAGTCATTTTGGTATTGTAAAGATAACGTTTTCACCACTGCTTTTTGTTTATTCATCTTCTTTTAAATAGCTTAATGGATCATAGTCTTCATTAGGCACAGCCGAGCCACTGCGGTGGGTATTTGATCATGGTTTAACCAAAACAGTGTACCCTATCAAACCCTAAAAATGTACCATTATGGTTAATTGTTAATCGTTGAGATAATAAAGTATCCAATTTAAAATTTGAATCTAATTCGTAATACTTTACTGGATTGTATTAAATACTATCACATTTGAAACATGGTGCTTCGATTACACTTATACCTCCAACTTCGATTATTCCATCATTATAATATCATCAAAATCGTATGCATATGTTTTATATGAACCTAACAATTGATTTTTACCAAATCGTAAAATAACATATTCATTATTATCAAAAGCATTTATTTCCAAGATTAATAAGTACTTAATTAATTCCTGATTAATCCATTTAATATTACTTGGATCTACATTTAGACTTTGCTCTTGAGACTCTTCAAATACAAGTTCTTCACCCAGAAATACTTTTATATCTTCATAGCTTTTATTATCCTCAACTTTGTAAGCAACAATCTTCAGAGGCCTATCAGTAAAATCTCGTATGTCTAAAATTTGAACACCATCTTCAGTTTTTACAGAGTAATTCAAAGTTTCAGAAACTTTATTGTCATGCTTGATCTCAGTTAAACAGCCAAACATAATAATGGTTATCGATATGAAAATCAATAATCTGAATCCATTAATTACCTCCCGGCAGTCTCGGCTGTACCGAGTGACCAATATTTTCCTTAATATCATGGTAATAAAACATCCATTTTATTCATTTCATTTCACTTCCTGTATTGCCAACATTCAGGCTTTAACTAATCCGGCTTCTACTGGATTATCATGAATGAACTCTATCTTTTGATCTATCACCGAAGCTGGCCTTAACCTCAATTGTATGGTTGGTCTTGCCAAAATTGGCACTTTGTATTCAGGAGGCTTCTTCAAACCCACTTTGTAAGGAACAAACAACTTGCAACTTGAAACATTGTATCAAATCTTAAACTATTAACTAAGCAAATTCCCGTCATCATCCCAATGGGCGATATCTGTTCGGGTATCCTGTTTAATGCATTTTGCCAGCCATTTCTTTTCATAAGAAATTCCGTGCTGCTGTAATACCTCGTCCGGAACACCATCCCATACATTGGCAACATTGCCCTAATATCCGAGATCATCTATACCCATTTTTGTAGTATAATATCCGGTAAGGGTGAGGTTTCGCATTAAGGTAAAGAACTTTTCTCCCTGCTTTAATTCTGGTACTGTTTTGTCCGGGTAGGCAATTTCATCCAAAATACTTTTTTGTTGCCCAACAGTACAAACTTCAAATTCTTTACCAAATAATTTATTGGTCCTGTTGTCAAGCCACATTAAGCCACCTCTGAGGGTCAGTTGATTATTTGGAAGATCCTTGGCCATGAACTCGATAAATCCTGGTACTCCTGCCTCACTGGCCGAACCAAAATTAGCATTGGCCGGTAAGATCAGGTCGCATAAAACAGCAATGGTTGTTATTTCGTGATCATTAAAAAATTGCTCCGATTTTAGTTTTTCATCCCTGGCTTTTTCTTTCGTGGTTCTACCGTATTGCCCTTCTGTCGGAAGGGTTTCATCTTTAGAAGTTTGTGCCGGACTACAGCCATTTATAACCAGGCCTCCGGCAAGGGAGCCTACTAACAAAGATTTAATAGTATCTCTTCTGTCCATAATCTTAACTTAAATATTCTGTTTTTTTAGCTCTTCTATAATATATTCTGATGTTCTCCAGGCCAATGCCAAGATTGTCCACGTGGGGTTTTTATCTGCTTGTGATACAAATGGCCCACCATCGACAACAAAAACATTCTTAGTATCATGCAGTTGTTCGTATTTATTTACCACGGATTTGTTTGGATCATTGCCCATCCTGGTAGTGCCTACTTCATGGATGATCCTTCCTGGAGCCAAAAGTCCATAATCCCTATCTTCGCTGGGTTTTTCGCCAAGAGGAGTAGCACCCATTTCCCCAAATATCTTTTCAAATGTATTGTGCATATGCCTGGCTTGCTTTCGCTCATTATCAGACCAGGTGTAGTTAAATCTCAGTACTGGAATTCCAAACTCATCTACCACGTTCGGGTCAATTTCACAATAGTTATCTTCCCTGGCAATACACTCCCCCCTCCCGGAAATCCCAATAATTGATCCATAAAACCTCTTAACATCTTCACGCAGTTTATCCCCATATCCACCCACCGTTTCCCCGATATATTTATTAAGGTTGGTAGAGCCAAATCCAAATCCGTAGGAAGGCATTCCCATTCCTCCCCAGATTTCCATATGATATCCCCTGGGAAAATCCAATTTACTATTATCAAGCCACCAAGGGGTATAGATGTGCAATCCCCCTACACCATCTTCATTGTATATTTTTCTGTTCATTAAATCAGGGACAAAAGCTGCCCTGCTCGCACCAGTTGAATCGTGCAAATATTTCCCCACTAACCCACTGCTGTTGCCCAACCCATTTGGATGGGTCTTGCTTTTGGAGTTTAGCAGAATTCGTGCTGACCCGCAGGCAGATGCTGCCAATACCACTACCTTTGCATTGAGTTGGTATTCTTTTCTATCCTCTTTATTGATGTAATGTATGCCAGTAGCTTTTCCATCAGTATCAGTGATTACCTCACGAACCATGGCATTTACATAAAGATCAATTTTACCTCCTGCTTTTTGTGCAGGAAATATCAAACAAGTCCCGGAAGAAAAATCGGCATGAATACTGCAACCACGACTACACTGGCTACAATAGAAACATACGCCCCTATCATTGTTTATTCGTTTTGTAAGGATGGACATGCGGGACGGGATAACTGGAATGTTGGCTTTACGGGCACCCTTAATGTAATACAACTCGTGAAGTCTTGGTTTTGGAGGAGGAAGGAAAAAACCATCCGGTTCATTGGGAATATTTTCTTTACTGCCAAAGATGCCGATCAATTTGTCTACCTTATCATAATAAGGTTTAATATCTTCATAACTAATAGGCCAATCATCTCCCAGCCCATCTAAACTTTTTCTTTTAAAATCCAATGGCCCGAACCGAAGGGAAATCCGACCCCAGTGATTGGTTCTTCCACCCAACATCCTAGACCGGAACCAGTCAAATTTAGTTCCATTTTTTCTGGTATAAGGTTCCCCTTCAATTTCCCAACCCCCGTAAGCACTGTCAAAGTCTCCAAATTCACGTGTCGAGCCTGCCCCTCTTCTGGGAGATTCCCAGGGCCACTTGAGTTGGGTTTTTTGTTCGGGGTCGGCAGGATCGAAATAGGGACCAGCTTCCACAATGGCGATATTAAGTCCAGCTTCTGCCAATATTTTGGAAGCCATACCACCTCCGGCCCCGGAGCCCACTATTATTACATCATATTCTTTTGAGGATTTCTTTATTTGCATTGCGGAATATTAAGGGTTAATCACGCAAGATTATTAATTAATGAACAAAATACAATTATTGGTTGCTGAGATATTGACCACTTATATAATAAGTAATCCCATCTTCAAGCTGGACTATTTAGACAAGCTTTTGGCCTTTTCAACAAAGTTTTCAATTGACGGCTGTAATAATTTTGCGACTATAATATTGAATAAATTAAACTATCAACAAGTCATGGAAAAACGAATAAAAAAAGTGATTTCAAATTTACAACGATCATTAAAAGGAAATTGGAATATCAGTAAGCAACAGGCAATACCTTTTGGGTTACCCGTTGTAGTCCGGCAGCATAAAATAAAATTGATAAGCCCTGATCATGAGCCGAGGAGTTTATATAATTAATCGTTACCATTCTAAAACAAGAAAAACCGGATACTTTTAAATATCCGGTTTCTGTTCCCTTTATCGTCAATAATTAATTCTTAGGTATTGCTTGCCCTTCAATGTAGGGTGCTCCTGCATCAATCAGGGATTTCTCTAAAGCAGGAATGTCCTGATCGTTGATCTTTTCCAATTTGGCTTTAATGCCCACGAACTGGGTATTGGCAATGGCCACGCTCTCTTTATGCATTTTTGTAGGCCCATAAGTGGTGTTCATCCCTCTTATCCCAACAAACATCCGGTTTCTAACTGTTGGCCCAGACCTCTCGCCTATTTCTTGTTTAGAGCGATGGCTGTTCATTTGCTGGTCTAGATCAAGTAAACTTTGCTTCACCTTATACAGTTCGGTAACCAATGCACTTGATTCAGTACTAAGCCGTGAAAGTGCAGTTTCCATTGCTTTGACTTTGTCAAGGTTATTGTTAAGCATAAAAGAAGCTGCTGAGATGGCTCCTTGTAATTCTTCCAATTCTTCCCTGGATGCTGTAATCTCTGAGTACGATGCGCCATCAAGTGCACCTTTACGCAATGGCTTCACCACAAAACTAACAGGCTCAGATAAATTAGTTATCACACCATCAACCTGTTTGGATAATGTAACGGTGTATGTTCCTGGGGTAGCCAGCATTCCCCTGTTACCTCCCCCACCAAATCCAAAACCTGACTGTGGTGCTGGTTGCAATCTTATTGCATTTTTTGATGCATACCTAAGGTTCCAGTTAACCCTGTGCATCCCCTTTGTTGTGGGTCCATCTACTTTCTGTACAACATTACCGTTGTTATCTTTAACAGTTAATGAAATTTTAGGCTTTTCCTGTCTTCTTTCAGCTTCGATGGCATCCCAACCCGGAAATGGTATACCCTTGCCATCTTTGGCCAATTGCTTTTCCCTCTCTTTTCTCCCATCTTTTAGTGTTTTCATACCATCAGCCAAGTAATAAGTAAATATTGCTCCAAACGGCGGATTGGGAGCTTGGTAATAACCAGCACCCTGATTGCTAACGATGCTCCTGGGTACATACCACCAGGCGTCTTTAACAGCAAAAAGTGTGGCTTCCGCTTTCAGGTTATCCTGGGTGATCTCCCGTAATACACTATAATCGTCCAAAACATAGAAACTTCTGCCAAAAGAAGCACCAACCAGGTCATTTTCCCGCTTTTGAATAGTTAATCCTCTAAAAGGGATGGTCGGCACACCACCTTTTAGTTTGGTCCATTTTGCTCCTCCATCAATGGTGAAATATATTCCAAACTCGGTAGCCAAGAACATAAGATTTGGCTTTACGTGGTCTTGAACAAGTCTCCAGACCAACGTGCGGGCAGGAATATTTCCTTTAATGGAACGCCATGACTTCCCACGGTCTGTACTTTTATATAGATAGGGGTTAAAGTCACCGTATTTATGATTATCAAGGGCAACATACACGGTATTGGCATCATATAGGTCGGCTTTGATGTCATTGACAAAAGCAGTGGCGGGAACTCCCGGTAACTTTGACACTTCCATCCTCCGCCAATTCTGGCCTCCATCTTCTGTTACCTGAATAATGCCATCATCGGTACCTGCATAAATCAACCCTTCTTGTAGTGGAGATTCGGCCAGTGAAGTAATGGTATTATAATTTGACATTGCCCCTATGTCCCAGGGATTGTCCCAGCTCTGTGTTTTCCCCATGATGGGCAGGGTGATCCTTTCCTGGTTGCGGGTTAGGTCTCCTGAAATTGCTGTCCAATTATCACCTCGGTTATCTGATTTCCATACCCGGTATGAAGCAAAATATAATCTCGTGGACGAGTGTGGGCTAACCAAAATAGGTGCATCCCAATTATATCGTTCAAATCCATCATCTGCGCCAGCTTGTGGTTGGATGAACACCTGCTCCCCGGTAATTTGATCAATCCTATGCAAGCCACCCTGCTGGGTTTCTGCATAAGTTATATTGGGGTTTCCAGGCTCAATAGCAGATTGATGTCCATCGGCTCCCAAGGTCCTCCACCAATCAGCATTACGGATTCCGTGGTTATTATCCGTCCTGGATGGCCCTCCATGAGATCCGTTGTCTTGGGTTCCCCCGTAAATATTATAGAATGGCTCAGTATCATCAACAGCTACTTTATAATATTGTGTCAGGGGTAAATTATTAAAAAACCTCCAGTTTTCAGCCAAGTCAAAGCTTTCGTATATACCGGCATCTGTACCGATAAGAAGATAATCGGGATCATCAGCCCGGAAAGCAATTGCATGGTTATCTGAATGCTTCTGTCTTTCTGTTAACCTCCTGAAGTGCTTGCCTCCATCATCTGAAACCTGGATGCGTACATCCATCAGGTATAATCTATCGAATTGATGAGGTGAGGCATACAGTTCCTGATAATAGTGAGGGCCGGTTGCACCAGAAACAGCATCTGAACGCTTTTCCCAAGAAGACCCCCTGTCTGTTGAGCGATAGACTCCACCTGTTTTACGGTCCAGTTCAATGGCTGCATAAATAATGTCAGGTTGTTGTGGTGAAATGGTTATTCCTATTTTTCCAAGATTTGATTTTGGCAGTCCTTTTGAAAGTTTTTCCCAACTTTCACCACCATCTAAACTGCGATGGATTCCAGAACCTGGGCCTCCGCCCATGTAGGCGGCTATGTTACGATGACGCTGCCAGGTTGCTGCATAAAGTTGGTTTGGGTCCCGTGGGTCAATCACCACATCAGTTACCCCTATCCATTCACTGTCTCCTAAAGTTTTTCTCCAGGATTTACCACCATCGGATGATTTGTAAAGTCCCCTTTCACCACCCTTGTTCCATAGTGGCCCCTGGGCTGCCACCCAAATAATATTTGAATTTTCGGGATGTACAATGATCTTGGAGATGTGTTGGGTTTCTTTCAGACCCATATTTTCCCAGCTTTTTCCACCGTCTTTACTGCGGTAAATTCCATCGCCATACCCAACATGTCTTCCGCCAACATTTTCACCTGTTCCTACCCACACGATATGGGGATTGCTTGGGTCAATGGTTACACAGCCGGTTGAATATGATTTTTGGTCATCAAAAATGGGTTTCCAGGTATTACCAGCATTCTTTGTTTTCCAAACACCTCCAGATCCAACTGCAACATACCATAGATTGTCATCTTGGGGATGAATAGCGATATCAGCAATTCTACCGGAAGCAAATGCCGGTCCGATGCTCCTCAGTTTCAATCCTTTAAAGTTATCTTCCGAGAGCGGATCATCATTTTGGGCAAATACATTACTATGGCTTGCAATTAGTATAATAATAATAAGCCACTGGTTGATTTTTTTTATCATGATTAAATAGTTTAGCGGTTAAATAGTCTAATCCTAAAAATAGTTAATACTGTTGCTACAATATAGCAAAAAGGTATTTTTGGTCTTATTAAAAGATAAATTCTATTTAGCTTGTGACAAGCGGAAATTGCCTATGATAATTTCTATGTTATAAACTACTGCAAACTCAAAAACCATAAGATGCTTATTGCGAACTGTTATAGCGTAAATATCGAACAAGTCTGCCTGAAGGTGTTCCAGAGTTCGTTTCTTGTCTGTCGTGCGTGCTCAATGGCCTTTTTTCCATTGGCGTTCAAATCAAAATAAAGCTTTGTAAGAAAAGTTTGGTTCTTTCTAATCTTTATCTGAAGGGATTGTTGTATAGTGTCTGGTCAGCTACATGTTCATACACACATCCGTTATGTTGAATATTAGCGTTGCAAGAGTTACCAATTATTGGTATTTTTAGGCAAATAATATTGCAATGGGAAAAAACACATCAATATCCTTAGGAGTCCATTTTGAAGATTTTATTTCAAATACAGTAGGAAGTGGACGATATAATTCCGCTAGTGAGGTTGTGAGAGCTGGGTTAAGGTTGTTAGAAGAACAAGAAAATAAGAAAAAGGCTTTAACAAAGGCTTTGATTGAAGGGGAAGAAAGTGGTTTTATTGAAAATTTTGATCCAGAACTGTTGTTGAGACAGCTATATGCCAAGCATAAAGTCAAATGAAATATCATATTTCCTTAAAAGCTAATGCTGACTTAATTGGTATTTGGGAATTCACTTTTGATCACTGGTCACTTGAACAGGCTGACAGATATTACGAAATAATAATTGATAAAATAAGAGAAATTTGTAGAAAGCCTGATATAGGTAAAAATTATTACATGAT
>CBDVAV010000020.1:0-17215 GCA_965372055.1 uncultured bacterium
TTATTCATTCTATCTACTGCTTTTATGCCAAAGGCAGTTAATCCTCCATCGTTTTTCTCTTTCAACCCAGACCCCAGGGCATTGGATTCACTGTAAGTGATACCGAGGGCCCGGACTCCTAATCCATGAAGGATGTCTATCCTGTCCAATTCATTTTCTATCATAGCGGCACCTTCCATGGATGCCACCCAGGCAAGTTTCCCGTGGTCATGGGCCTGGTAAATATCTTGCACCCTTTTGCAGTGAAAGATAAAATCCTGATGGGCTATATCGCAAAGCCGCATACCGAGGTCATGGATTACTTCTGTCCATTTCCAGCCCCCTTTTGATTCTATTTGGCAGATGCCATCCATCAGGTTATCAAAAACAGCATCCCAATGCGAGACTGCCAATCCCTCAAAAGCTGTAGCCATCCTCCCTTCTTTTACATACAGGGGTGTTTCATTGATATTATTTGGGAAGACGCCCAAATGTTCGTGCATCGAAATCAGGATATTATTTTCAATAATCTGTTTTACCCTTTCTTCTTCAGAATCGGAGAGAGGCACTTTAAATGAGTTTACCCGGTTTAATTGATCTGCCAGCTCGAAATATTTATAATCCATATCTGGTTCCAGGTATTGAAAAGAGGTGTAGCCATTGTATATTTTTTCCAAACTCATAGAGTCGAGGGTTAAGGATTGAAAATTTAAAAAGATAATCTAGTGAAGAGAACACTAATAGTCAAATTGGATAGAACAATTAGCAATGAATAATTAATAATCAGTAGTGGTGAGTAATGAATAGTGAAAAATGACTCACAACGCAACAAATGACCTAATGACTAACCTTGACCAATGACAATTAGCAATTAATAATGACCAATGACCTACGATTCAAATCATGCTTATAGCTTTGACAGTTCTTTCAATATCCTCAGGAGTAGTATAAATGGAAATACCTAACCTTGTAACCCCCCCTCGATCCAATAAACCCAGGACTTCAATTGGTCTGATAGCATAAAAATGACCATCCCAAGCATAAATACCTTTCTTGCCAAGAATTGTGCAAACTTCTATCGGGTTTAGTCCCTCGTAAGTAAACGATACAGTCGGTGTTCTGGGGGAATCCAATCCTGGTCCATAAATTGTCGCTTTGGGTATTTCATTGATCCCAATATATAATTGCTCAAGCAAAAGGTATTCGTGTTTTGAAAGGGTTTCCATGGCAGTATGAATGGAAGCGTCTTCTTCATATCCAAAGGTGGAAGCAATAAATTTGATACAAGCAGAAACCCCAGCCAGGGCAGCATGGTTTAATGTTCCGGTTTCAATTTTATAAGGGGCTTTTTGATACTGTGTCCTTAAAGAATCCGTTGGTAGGGCATCCAATTCCTCCGGTTTTGAATATAAAATACCAACATGCGGGCCGTAGAATTTATAAGCGGAACAAAATAGAAAATCGCATCCCATTTCCACTACATTAATGGGAAAATGGGGAGCATAGTGTACTGCATCAAGGATAAGTTTTGCACCATACTCAGTACAAAGTTCCCGGGCAATTTTAAAATCATTGACAGTTCCAAGTAAATTAGAAGCACAGCCAATGGCTACTAATTTAGTATTCTGGTTCATTTTGGATTGAAAATCCTCCATGTCCAGTGTACCCTGTGGAGTAATATTTATTTCAATTACTTTGGCGCCAAATTCTTTTAAAGAAAGCCAGGGGCCTCGATTGGCCTCATGGTCAAGTTGTGTAATAAGTACTTCATCCCCTGGGGATAGTGTCCGTCCAATTCCCCTACTTAGGGAGTAAGCCAGGGTAGTCATATTCTGGCCGAAAGATATGGTCTCCGGGCCCTCTGCCCCAAGGAATGATGCTGTTATGGACCTGGCCTTTTGAATAATTTCATCAGTCTCCATTGTGCTTTGAAAAAATCCGTTAGTATTGGAGTTCGAAGTTTTATAATATTCAGAAATGGCATCAATTACTTGTTGTGGAACTTGGGTGCCAGCAGGGCCGTCAAGGTAGGTTATTGGCATTCCATCCAGTTCTCTTGATAAAGAAGGAAACAATGCCCTGATGGCTTCAATTGATGGGTTTAGGATTTTCATGCTTAAAGTTTGCTGTCAAAAAAATGAATGCGGCTGGAATTAAGGGAAAATTTGAATTATTTCAAAGATATTGTTTAACAGTGGTCCAAAAGGAATTACCCCATACTGGGGCTGTGCAATAAGTCCTTGTCATCCCGAAGAATTGAGGGATCTTGTTCCCTTAACCTACTTATGCCATAAATCAAATAAAATCTCTCACTGCGATCGAGATGACAGTAGTCCATTTTTGGACTTAGTGCACAGCCCCTAATAATCTCTAAGATTTAGGTGTAGATACACTCTGCACCTAGTGTCAGGGATCCGCCATTTGGAGTTGTAACATTTAATGTGCGTTTTATTTAACTCAATATTAATAATGTAAGTATAGGTAAAGTCTCGCCTACACCCAATGCTTGGCCGGAAGACTTACCACCTGCGGGGGGGCATTTCGCATAGCCTGATAATATGCTTTATGTTAGGGGTAAATGCCCCTTTTGGCAGTAGAATATATGTTATATTTATGAACAAAACAACAAAGGAGAACGATGATGTCAAATGATAAAGCTGTGTCAGAACATTATACCCATGGAGATTTACTAAAATCGATTCAAGCTGCCATTGCTAAGCTTGGCAAAACGGTTGATAGCGTAACAATTGAAGATCTGGCTCCTGTTGATGAGTTCCATATTGGCGGACGACAAGCAACTGAACATTTTATAAGCCAACTCAACGTTTCTGAACAAGATCATATTCTCGATGTAGGGTGCGGTCTAGGAGGCGCTTCACGGTTTGTTGCAAACAAGTACAACAATCAAGTTTCCGGAATTGATTTAACAAAAGAATACATCGAAACAGGAAAGGCTTTATGTAGGTGGGTCGGGCTGGATAAGCAGGTCACGCTTCATCAAGGGAGCGCACTTGCTATGCCTTTTCAAGATGAAATATTCGATGGCGGTTTCATAATACATACCGGTATGAATATTGAGAACAAAACCCAGCTTTTTACCGAAGTTTATCGAGTGTTACGCCCAGGTACCTCTTTTGGTGTCTACGATATAATGGAGATTGGCAATGGTGAGCTGACCTATCCGCTTCCTTGGGCAACCGTACCGAGTCTAAGTAACTTAGCTACACTTGATCAATACAAACAGGCTTTGAGTGATGCTGGGTTTGCAGTTTCCACAGAAAACAATCGTCGTGATTTCGCGCTTGGAATTTATAAGCAATACGCAAAAACAACAGCCAATGGAGGCCCACCCCTTCTCGGGACACACATTTTGATGGGGAAAAGTAGTGCCGTTAAAAGTAAAAACCTACTTGAGAATATCACGGCAGGTCACCTTGCGCCTGTTGAAATTATTGCTCAAAAAAACTGAAAAAATATAACGATACAGCTAAAATCCGTAGACTTGTCATTTGTTTATATCCATAAAAGTATATGATCCAAATGTCCTTTGAAAAAAGCTCATTAGAATTGAACCTCACTAGGACAAAGGTATGTTGCAATGAGGCCTCCTGAAATGGACAAAATCGACTAAAGTTGGTAACTTTAGGAAATGGATTTTCTAAATTCTGATGGAGAGCAATTGACTTGCTTTTTGAAATATTTTATAAAGTAATATGGGTCTTGAAAACCTAAATGAATTGCGATCTCATTTATATATGCATTTGTATGAGTCAGCTTTCTTTTTGCTTCAAGAATAATTCTATCAGCAATTGTTTGTGAAACTGTTTTTCCACTTTGTTTTTTAGTTATAGTGTTGAGTGTTTTTGTTGAAACTGCAAGTTTATCTGCATAATTAGATACAGACCAATTTTTGTGAAAATTATTTTCTAAAAGGTCTCGAAAAGATAAGTAAGTAGTCTTATGGTTCGATAAAGCATTACTTGATTTAGTGTTTTTCCTTTCTTCTCTTTCGATAACTAAAAGCAATGACTTTAATAAATTAGAAAGAATTCTCTCGTTTCCAAATTCATCTGTATTCTTCAATTCATCTTTCATTTGAGCAAAAAATCTTTCTATTTGATTTTCCAATCTTTGTGGAATTTGAAAATAAGGTTCTTCATTTGTATTAAAAATATGGTAAGTAAGAAAAAAATTAATATCCGCTTCATTGCTCAATATAAATGATTCATTAAAATGAATGGAATAACCTTTGTAATCAGGACGGTTTTCATAATAATGAACTTGATTTTTAGCAACAAAAAATAGCCTATTCTCTTTTATATTATAAATTTCAAAATCAATATAATGTTTGCCAATATTATTTTTGAACCAAATGATTTGATAAAAACTATGGGTATGAGGCTTTGACAGCTGAATACAACTGGTTTTTTTGTATTCTGCCAAATTAAATAATTCAAACTGTCGCTTTTTTGGCTCATTTTTAAGTAAGTGATATTTTTCAATTTGCTCTTTTTGCATTAATGTTTTTTTCAAATTGTGCCTATCAGTCCTGATATGGCATGTGCCTCTGAACTTTGTTTATTCCTTCTAAGCCAGCGGATTTGCACATCAGTTTCAAGTAACAACTTAGAGGCATGTGCTATATCGTTTGTTATCGGGATTTTATAGTTGGTGCCCAAGTTCAGGAAGAATTATATCCATCAGGTCAAATTTTGTGATCTCATTTTGTCGGTTAGTGAAAATAATGACTGTAGTTCTGTGCTCAATATCCCGCCATAATATGGAAGTGTTGGCTACCCATTGTCCATTCTTGAAAATCATATTTTCTTGACCTTTCCATCGCATCCAACTGCCCAGTGTCACATGGCTAAACGTACCATCATTAAATTTCATCCTCTCGTAAGCCCTTGCAATTGCTTCCTGTGAAATCAATTGATCCGTATAAAGTGCTTGATCCCATTTCAGCATATCTCGTGCAGAAGCATAAATGCTTACGCCTCCAATATAAGAGCCTAAAAACCATTCTTTTTCTTTGTTCTTCTCATCGTAACTGATAGCCCTGGGCAGATCTAAGTTGTCCTCAGTAACAATGAAAGTATCATCCATTTTTAATGGTTGGAATATTTCTTCATTGATGAATGTAATGTATGGTTTTTTAGTCACCTGTTCTATGACTTCTGCAAGTATGCAATAGCCAACCACGCTAGATTGATGCTGATCGCCAGGAGGAAAGGAAAGCTTTGGCTTTTTCTTCATAAGATAATCCATCAACTCTTTATTGGTCATTACCCCATCGCCATTTGTGTCTTTATAATAAAGCCTTTTAAGTCCGCTAGTACTGGTCATTAAATGACGTATTGTAATATTGTCATAACCAAAGTTCTTGATGTATTTTTTTACCTTATCATCGTATTTAAGGAGGCTTTGCTCGGAAAGCATCATAATACCCATATTAGTAAACGCTTTCGAATTTGAAGCAAGATGCATCGGAGTGTTCAAGTCTAATCTAATTTGCTTTTCAAAATCAGCGTAACCAACGCTTCGGCTAAATACTACTTCTCCATTCCGGGCAATTAGAACTACACCATTAAAATCATCATTTCTTTCATACAGATTGAACAGACTATCTAAGGAGGTGAAGCGTTTTTGAGCAATTACTCCCCCATTAATTAGAAAGCAAAGTGCGATAAAGTAAATGTATTTAGTTTTCATTAGTTGATCTTATTCTATTAAAGTAACTGATTCAAATGCCCTTGGCAAATAGCTCATAAGCCTATGGATTTTGCGAATGTCCCAAAACAAACATTTATTTAGTTTCAATACGTTCATTAAGGAACATCCTATATGAATGTCAACGGACGTGCGATATGAGTAGTGCGGAATTTCGAAGCTCAAACCTATCAAACCGATCAGCAGTTTATTAAATGTTATTTCATTCAAATTTAGAACTTTAACCCCGCATTACTTATGACCGCTTGTTAGTTGCTGTTTATATTCTCCATACGTTCTTTTATCGGAATGAAATCTATCCAATAAATATTTCCACCATCCTCTTCACTCCCTCTACTGAAAAACAAATACTTTCCATCGGGTGATACACTTGCACACATTTCACATAGTTCAGTGTTTATTTTAGGTCCCAAATTATAAGATTCAGTCCAGGTGCCGTTTTTATTGAAACTGATATATAAATCACAGTCTCCAAATCCCGAAGGTCTTTCACCATCAAATAGCATATAGCTTTCATCAGGTGCAATGTATGAGTGAGCTATCCAAGTTCCTGAAAAATTTATTTCTTTTCCCATTCTTTTAATACTCATATATTGACCTTCTTGATTGATGGAGTAATAAATGCCTCCATCCTGGTTCTCAGCTCCTTCCTCTACTGAAGTAAAATACAGGTTGTCATTCTCTGAAGATGTTATATACATGATAAACCTATCTACAAACGGTTTTTCCAAAGAAATTGGATGATTCCAACCGTTTACATTTTTTTCAATATACCATTGGTGCATTCCTGATGTTTCAGTACTATCGTTAAGTGGTCTTGTACTTCCAAAATATAGTAGATCTCCTTTGGGATTAATATGAGGTTCAAAATCCCATCCATTATTTGTTGAAAAAAATGCTAATTCTGGTTCTGACCATTTACCATCCATTAATTTCATGGTATAAATTTCATTTTCCTCTCCTGGTTTACGACGTGTAAAATACAATTCTTTCATTTCCGGATTGAAAGTGATCGCAAATTCAAAATAGTCAGTTGAAATAATACCTTGTCCAAAAATCAAGGCGGTATCAACCGGGATTTGATTACTGAATAAAGTGAGATTTGATTTTTCACTATTCTGGCAAGCATTATAGCCGAATAGCAAAGTCAAAAAAATGGATACGATTTTTACTTGTTTCATATTCTTGTTTTGATTGATTAAAATTTACTGTATTAATTTCATGTTTCGAAAATAACGTCCCCGATATGGCACGTGCCTCTGGACTCTTTTAATATCTACTAAAGTATCGGTTTTGTACAGCACTTTCAAGTAACTATTTGAAGGCATGTGCTATATCGTTTGTTGTAGGCCATTCACTCAAGATCAAACAGTCCAGATTTGGAAAGCTGTCGACAGATGAACGGGAGTTGATGCTCTTGCAAATCAGTATTGTAAGTTCCGTAAAATGCAATTACCAAATCTTTCGAAGTTGATATATAAAGACCTTGACCCGCATGTCCACCTTTATAAAAATCGCCATCATCGTAGACTTCGTCCCATTGATAACTGTTATATTTCATTTCTTCTGAATACCATGACTTCTCTCTGAGATTTTTATTCATATTCAGAATTTTAGATAAGTGGTCATCAGAAATTATTGGATTGGAGTTCTTTCTACCGCTGGGAGTGAAAGTAAGGCCAAACCGGGCAAGATCTCGAAGTGTTGATGACATGCCAGAATATGTAGCATCTCTCCCATTAGCCGTTTTCTTCATAAGTCCATTGTATTCAGATCCAATCTCTCTCCATATTTCCTGTTCCAAGAAATTGCTAAAGGTCAGACCACTAATTTCTTCGACTAGTAGAGTTAATATGGCTGTATTGGTGTTCATGTAGTCGTACTCTGTTCCTGAAGGCTTGACAGATTTAGCAGCTGCAAAAGCCTTAATTGGTTCAGAACTTGCATTTGCTGTGTCAACCAATTGGCCATCTGAATCTGGATCAATTCCGGAACTCATTGCAAGTATATCGACTATTGGAACGCCTTCCCAACCTGAACCCTTAAGGTCATCAAAGTAGTAATCAATAGGTTGGCTAGCATCGATTAAACCTTTATCCTCCAAAATAGCAATTGAAGTACTAACGTAGATTTTGGTAACTGAAAAATTAATATGAAAATCAGTTGGGAACATTCTCGGATAGCCTTCAAAGACGATTTTGCCTCTATGAATTATAATCAATCCGTCAACTTCTGCTTGCTGTATATATTCGTTTAATGGTAGCCCTCCTCCTGATTCTAAATACGTTGCGGTAATAAAATTCTTCACATCATCTCTTGGTGTTTCTTCGAGAGTTTTTGGCGTATCTGACCTAAGTATGAGTGAGTGTTTCTCTATTTCGGAGAAGTTTAGAAAATAAAATCTGTTAAGATCACCCCCTTGTTTATACCAACTACCACCTTCATAAAGGTGTTGATGAAACGAGTAAATCTCTTCCTTCGTAAATCCAGAATAATCATAAGTTTCATATTTTGGACTTATAGCACTTAAACTATCAGGTTCAGTTTTTGGTTCGGTTTTACATGCAAGAAGAAGAATTGAGATGATACAGAGGTTTTTCATAATGTCAAGTTATTAGTTAGTATGGCCTACAACTTGTTGTTAAACCAAATGTAACTAAAAAAGTACACTTTAACACAAAATAGGTTTGTTAACCATATATATTATTATAGAAATGCATATATTCGTTATATGGATCCTATTACAGATTTGTTAAAATTCTAAAGTTAAAGTGTAATAGTAAATCCAACCAAGGAAGATGAAAATATTAAAGCACAAAATATGAACAACATTTAGTTAATAATTACTTTAACTTCCGTTAGTGCGGATTTGTAATCCGTACTCAAAGAGTTTAGGTATTTGTAATTCCTATATTTAGTGTCGTCACTCCCTACTGGGTGTAGTTTTTCCCGAAAGGATGCTATTGGCATATACACCCTATTAATATGCTAATGTTAAAGTGTAGATACAATCTACACCTAGTGCCAGATAATTGATTTAGCTTTAGATTTACAAATTATTACTCTATTTTGATTGTTCTGTTACAAGAGAATATCCACATCTTGTAAATACAAGTTGATTAATTTCATAACTAAACCAGCCGGTCATGAATGTAAAAAAAATATTCGTAGTAACATCAATACTACTTACAGGTAGTATTGCAATAAGTACAATCTATTGGACATCAGTTTTATGGAGTTTGATAATTGTTGGGCCCATTGTTGTAATTGGTTATGTGGACATATTACAACGAAAACATGCAATAAAAAGGAATTTCCCCGTGATAGGACATCTAAGGTATATCTTGGAAAAGATTCGTCCGGAAATCATGCAATATTTTGTCGAAACTGATACTGAAGGAAGGCCAATAAACAGGATGTTTAGAAACCTGATTTATCAACGTGCTAAAAAAGCCATTGATACTACCCCGTATGGTACTCAATTGGATGTATATCGGGTTGGATATGAATGGATGGATCATTCGATGTACGCAGGTAATGAAGAAGTTGATGATAATCCGAAAGTTACAATTGGAGGGCCTGATTGTAAAAAGCCTTATTCTGCCAGTTTATTAAATATTTCAGCAATGAGTTTTGGCTCATTAAGTAAGAATGCAATTTTAGCTTTAAATAAAGGAGCAAAAATAGGGGGCTTTTCACACAATACTGGCGAAGGAGGAATTAGCCCATATCATTTAGAACCAGGTGGAGACTTAATTTGGCAAATTGGAACAGGTTATTTTGGTTGTAGGACAAGTGAAGGTCTTTTTTGTGAAGATACCTTCGCGGAAAAAGCAAAGTCGGATAATGTGAAAATGATAGAAATAAAAATATCCCAAGGGGCTAAACCTGGGCACGGAGGAATTTTACCGGCCCGTAAAAACACAGAGGAAATAGCAAGGATCAGAGATGTTAAACCGTACACGGATGTTCATTCACCGCCATCACATTCAGCTTTTTCTTCTCCTGATGGATTATTGAAATTTATTCTCTTACTAAGAGAGAAATCAGGGGGTAAGCCTATTGGATTTAAATTATGTATTGGGGAAAAGCAAGAATTTACAAACTTATGCAAAGCAATGATTTCTACAGGGATAAAGCCTGATTTTATTACTGTAGATGGTGGGGAAGGTGGTACTGGCGCAGCCCCTGTAGAGTTTTCCAATTCTCTTGGGATGCCTTTGAGGGATGGATTGGCATTTGCCTATGATACATTAACAAGCTATGATTTAAAAAAGGATATAAAAATAATTGCAGCAGGGAAGATATTTTCTGGCTTCCATTTAGCAAAAATTATTGCATTGGGGGCAGATTTATGTAACAGTGCGAGAGCAATGATGATATCAATTGGTTGTATTCAGTCATTGGAGTGTAACAGCAATACCTGCCCGGTAGGAGTGGCCACCCAAAACAAGTCATTAATGAAAGGCTTGGATAAGGATGACAAAGCAGAAAGAGTGGCAAACTTTCATCAAAAAACCTTACAAAGTTTTGCAGAATTGATAGCAGCTTCTGGAATTAAGAAACCATCTGATTTAAGAAGGGAACATATTAACAGAAGGGTCAATATGAATACTGTAATGAAATATAGTGAGATATATCCTTATAGTAAGAACGGGTCTTTGAAATAAGTGTTAAAGATTTTTATCTAATTTATATCCAACACCAATCCAGAAAGCAAACTATCTTAACGGACAGTAAAACTATCCGGGTAATGAATCCCTCT
Organism: uncultured bacterium; assembly: GCA_965372055.1. Taxonomy (GTDB): domain Bacteria; phylum Bacteroidota; class Bacteroidia; order Cytophagales; family Cyclobacteriaceae; genus CBDVAV01. The sequence goes on from CBDVAV010000020.1 coordinate 10,475, forward strand.
CCTTTTTGAAATATATCAAATACTTTTTTATAACCATTTATCCGGCAGAAGCTTCAGCATGTTTTCTTTCCTCTTCATCCTGCTCCCTGGACATATCTTCAAGGGTTCTGCCTTTTGTTTCTTTAACAAGGGATTTCACAAAGAAATATGCTATAAATCCGAAAAGAGCATATATCCCATAGGAAACGCCAAGCCCTAAATTTCTTAACATGATCGGGAAGGTCATGGTTATAATGAAATTTGAGCCCCACTGAGCTATACCTGCCACTGCAAGTGCAGCACCACGATATTGGTTAGGGAACATTTCTCCAAGCATTACCCACATAACAGGACCCCATGAAAAGGCAAAAAAGGCGATATAGGCATTTGCCGTAATCAAGGCATAGGTGCCGTTATTACCTTCCAAAATTAGGTTGTTGGCACTATCAACGGTAGCAGTACCGAACAGATAAGCAAGGACACCCAACATAACCGCCTGACCAAGAGATCCTACGAGCAGAAGTGGTTTCCTTCCAACCTTGTCCACCAGGACGATTGCAACAAATGTGAAAAGAATATTGACGCTTCCGCTGATCACATTGGTCAGTAAGGCATCTGCTTCTGTAAATCCAGCAGCCTGCCATAGTGTGGCGCCATAGTAAAAGATAACATTGATACCGGTAAATTGCTGCAATACGGCGAGTCCGATTCCCACCCAAACGAGTGGGTGGATTTTACCTGTGTATTTACTGATTATATCACTTAACCGTGGTTTACTGTCTTCCCTCACTGTGGATTTTATATCTTCCACTTTGGCAGCAGCCTTTACAGCATTACTTATGCTGGTAAGAACTTTTAGTGCTCTATCAGATTTATTCGCAGCTACCAGATAACGTGGTGATTCAGGAATAAATATTAAAACCAAAAAGAATATTGAAGCAGGTATAATTTCAGCCCAGAACATCCATGACCATGTCTGGAAGCCCATCCAAAGTTCCTTTTCCGCACTTCCGGAAATCCCGACAAGCCAATAATTGCTCATAAAAGCTGAAAAAAGACCAATTACAATCATGAGTTGTTGTAATGTGGCTAATCTCCCCCTGATTTTAGATGGAGCAATTTCACTGATGTAGAGAGGAGCTAAAATACTGGCAGCACCAACGGCAAACCCACCGATCAATCGATAGATAACAAATTCAAATGAACCAGTGGCCATACCGGAACCCCAGGCACTTAATATAAAGAACAACGCCGCTGAAACCATCATCGGTTTCCGTCCATATTTATCGGCTAAAGTGCCTGCGAAAAAGGCGCCAATCATACATCCAAGCAGTACGGAAGCTACATTAAATCCTGTACCAGCTGCATCAGAGTTAAATGCAAGCTGCAAGGCATCAACTGTTCCATTTATAACACCGCTATCAAAACCAAATAAAAATCCGCCTATGGCTGCAACAAAAGCCATAAACAATACTTTGGGCAGATTGTAACTTTCTGAATCTTTGTTTATATGTGTGTCTTCCATAAAATTTAAAATATATGTTCCGATAAAAATTGTTACAACTTAATACATTTGACTTAAATCCTCACAATTATTGTATAATAATGTATGAATGATAACAGATATGGACAGAATATACCCTTTTGGGAATCAAGGTACATTTTTCAGTATGACAATACAATATTTATAGCATTCAGGCTAGTTCTATAAGATATTTTCCATCATGCGGGCAACTCCAAAACCCAAATAGTTGCCAACAGCGTAGCCTATTAAACCGACCGCTACCCCTGGCAATATTTTATCACCATAACCTCTGGCACTGGCCAAGGCCATGGCTGACGACGATCCTCCCACATTTGCCTGGGAAGCAACCGCTAAAGTGCCGCCATCAATCCGCAAGAGGCTGCCCAATCCAAAAATTACAATACCATGAATGAAAATAGTACCCAAGGCATAATAAAATATATCTGGGCCAACGCTAACAATATTGGCAATTACTGATTTCGCACCATTACTGGCCAGGAACAGCAATAATAAATAATTGCCAAGCATGGCACTGCCAGGAAGGGATTTTACCATGGGAATTTGAGCCATGAGCAGTACCAGCGTAGTAAGCCAGAGTATTTTTGGAAAAAATGAAAACTGAATGGACAAAAGTTCTGAAAACCAGAGCGAGCCCAAGGTTATGGTAATCAAAGCTGCCACCTGGATGATATGAATTGGCTCTTTGCTTTTATACAGTGCTTGTTCCAAAGTAAAGGTGTTTTGTTCAGTGTTATTTTCTTCAGGTTTGATACTGTTCGTTTTTTTCTTCCTTAAAATCAGGGGTGCGGTAAGACAGGCAATCAACCACATGGAGGTGACAATAACATCGGCGGCAATGGCAGCACTAAACAAATCGCTATCGGTATTGAATTCATGGCCCAGGGCTGCGAAATTCATCCCGCCTCCAATGTATGTTCCGGTAAACTGCCCCGACAATTTCCATGTTTCAGGCCCAATTGCTTGATGCAGAATTAAGGCCATCGCAATCGATCCAATGGCTGAGCCAAGAGCTCCAATACCGAAAGCTTTTAGCATATCAGGGCCGGCTTTTTTCACTGACCGTAGATCCACCCCAAGCAAAATCAATACAATGGCAGCACTTATTCCAGTGCTCATTAAAAAATCATAAGCTGATGAATCCCCAGGAATGATTCCAGAGTTGGATAAAACCATTCCCATGATGATGACCATGGCGGCTGCCCCTAATTTCTTTAACCTAAGAGATTCCTTCTCCAGCCAGATGGCAAGGATTACCAACCCGGCAAGAATAAAAAATATGGCAATTGGGTCGGATATCATTATTCTTTGCATTTATAATAAATTGCATAATACTGATATTCTGAGTCTTTCTTATAATTTTATAAAAATAGATTTAGTGGGGAAACGGGCTTTGAGATTCAAAAACCCTAACTATTCGGGAAGTGGATAAGGCCCGGGTCTCGACTTCCTAAAGCCAAATCTGAATACTTGAACCATTGATCAGTGACTGTCATGACGCTCCAGTTCAATGTGCCATCCCCCGGCATCAAAGAGAGCTCTGAGGAGGGAAAAAATAGAGCAGCGGGTTTATCCATGATTTTGAAGCAATATCGGCCACTAAATTTCCTTGCGGAGTTTTTTCTTTTCCGACTGTTTTTTCTTGTTGTCCAGACGCTTCCTGACAGCTGCCTTTGTAGGCTTAGTGGATTTACGAGGTTTTCTTTTGGCAAAAGCTTTGGTCAATAAACGGTCCAGCTTTTGTACTGCTTCCTCTTTATTTTTTAGTTGAGACCTGGTGCTTTGAGCGGAGATTATAAAAATGCCATCTTTGGTAATTTTGGATGTTAGTTTTTTTAAAATGGTGACTTTTTGCTCTTTATTCAGCAGTTTAGAATTAACTACATCAAACCGCAAGGTAACTTTTGTGTTCACTTTGTTCACATTTTGGCCTCCTGGGCCACTGCTCTTTGAAGCACTGAAAGCCAGTTCTTTGGCCAGGTCTTCGGCTTGTATTTTATATCTCTGGGGCATATTTACATCAGTAATTCAAAAATACATAATTAGTGTTGCATAAAATATATATAAAAGTAAATATTTTCCCTGAGCAACTTCTAATCAGTAGCTCACATGCTGTCTCAATCGAAGATGACTCTGAGCTTTAGGGACTATGAATGAGTCCTCAGAGTCCCTTTCGGGTGGCTCTTCTAAGTTGAAAACCTAAGTATTAAGCAGAAAGTTTAATCAAAGTTTTACCATATCAATACTTTAAGCAGCCTTTTTTTAAACTATAAAATCAATCTTCTATAAGCAGTCACCAGTTCTATTAGGGCTGCAAGATGTCTTTTATATTTTATAATAAGCGGGGGTGCAATCTGAGGAAAGCAGTCATCTTAAGAGCTGCGTACCACATCATAAAAAAAGCCCGAACTTGTTGCCCAGGCTTAGTAGCGGGGGTAGGACTTGAACCTACGACCTTCGGGTTATGAGCCCGACGAGCTACCAACTGCTCCACCCCGCGATATGAGGCCACAAAATTAGTGCTTTCTGCAACAATATCAAATAGCAACTCTTACCTTTGTCGGAATGTACGGTGAAGATCATAAAGCTGGATTTGTTTCAATCATTGGAAAGCCAAATACGGGTAAATCTACCCTGCTAAACCAGTTGGTTGGAGAAAAGTTGGCTATAATTACTTCCAAAGCCCAAACCACCCGCCATCGGATACTGGGAATTGTAAATGGAGAAAATTTTCAGATTGTTTACTCCGATACCCCCGGGTTTCTTAAGCCTAAATATGAGCTGCACAATGTCATGATGAGTTCTGTCAATACTTCCCTGGCGGATGCCGACCTGATCCTTTATATCACGGAGCTTGGTGAAAAGCATGATCCGGAAAGTGAAACAGTGAAGAGACTTTCAAAATCCAACGTTCCAATAATCCAGGTACTCAATAAAACAGATTTAGGGAAGGGAACCCAGGTTGATGATAAGATCAATTACTGGAAAGAAATCTACCCCAGTGGGCAGATTATCCCAGTTTCGGCATTGAAAGGCACCAATGTGGATATCTTATTCAACCAGATAATTGACCTCATGCCCCTGCATCCGCCTTATTATCCCAAAGATGAATACACGGATAGACCGGAGCGATTTTTTGCCGCGGAGATCGTGAGGGAAAAGATTTTCAACAATTATTCCCAGGAAATACCCTACAGTTGTGAAGTAGCCATTGAAGAATTCTATGAAGACGAAAAAATCATTAGAATGAGGGCACTGATCTTCGTTGAAAGAAAAAGCCAAAAAGGCATTTTGATTGGAAAGGGCGGAAGTGCCCTCAAGAAAGTGGGCATCCAAGCCAGGGAAGATTTGGAAAAGATTTTTAGCAAACAAGTGTACCTGGAAACTTTTGTAAAAGTGGATCCGGACTGGCGTAAAAGCAAAACTAAACTAAGGAAGTACGGCTACAATTAGATAAACTGACTCTCCGCTGGTCAGCCCTTGGAGAATTAAAATCCTTTTTTGAAATTAAATTCCACCGATCTCTCATCATCATAAATGGTAACCCAAAGTGAATCCCCACTCCATTGATATTCTATCTTTTTGGGAAAATCATGCTTTGGGTTTTCACTGGTAAACCCACTGTCAGATAAATGAGTGATCTCAAACTGAACTGGGCCAGGATTATGGGGAACAGTAGCTTGGAAAAAGTATTTGCCTTCTATTTCCAGTATCCTTATATCTTCCCGAAATACCGTATCTCCATTTTCCAGGGTAATTCCAATCCCGTACATGTCCTCTTCACCGTAACGCCATTCTTCTGTAGACAAAAGGCTATCACCCTGCGACCTGATCCACGCACCTGTCAGGTTTTCAAACAAATGCCATTTATCAGAATCTTCTACAGGTTGTGATGAGCAGCTACCAAGCAAACATCCAACCAAAACCAGAATTGTTGTATTTTTCAAATCACTCCAAGTTCTTTACCAACTTTTGTAAATGCTACAATGGCTTTATCCAAGTGTTCCCGTTCATGCACAGCAGAGACCTGAACCCTTATCCTGGCCTGGTCTTTGGGAACCACGGGAAAATAAAAGCCAATCACGTATATGCCTTCATCTAATAACTTCTCGGCAAAGTTTTGAGAAAGTGTTGCATCATAGAGCATAATAGGTGTGATGGGATGCTCCCCGGGCTTAATGTCAAAACCGGCGGTGGTCATCTTTTCCCTGAAATATTTAGTATTGCTTTCAAGTTTATCACGTAATACGGTGGTTTCAGATAACATTTTCAACACCGCTATAGAACCACCAACTATGGATGGAGCCAGGGTATTGGAGAACAAATAAGGCCTTGATCGTTGCCTTAACAATTCAATAATTTCTTTTCTGCCGGATGTAAAACCACCAGAGGCACCACCTAATGCTTTTCCCAGTGTCCCGGTAATGATATCCATTCGTCCCATCACTCCCCGGTATTCGTGAACCCCCCGGCCAGTTTTTCCAATAAATCCTGTAGCATGACATTCATCGGACATTACAAGTGCTTTATATTTATCTGCCAGGTCACAGATTTTGTCAAGCTGTGCAATATTTCCATCCATGCTAAATGCTCCATCAGTAACGATTATTTTTTGTTTGGCAGAAAATGCTTCTTGTAATTTAGCCTCCAGGTCAGCCATGTCATTATTTTTGTACCGGAAACGTTGGGCCTTGCACAACCGGACGCCATCGATGATTGAGGCATGGTTAAGTTCATCGGAGATAATGGCATCATCCGGCCCGAACAAAGGCTCGAAAATTCCGCCATTGGCATCGAAAGCTGCTGCATATAAGATAGTGGCTTCCGTTCCAAGGAATTCCGTTATCTTATGTTCCAACAGTACATGTTCGTCTTGTGTGCCACAAATAAATCTAACTGAGGACATACCATATCCATGGGTATCAATTGCTCTTTTCGCTGCCTCAATTACTTTGGGGTGAGAGGATAACCCCAGGTAGTTATTTGCACAGAAATTAATGACTTCCCTACCATCACTGGTTTTAATAACTGCCCCCTGAGCTGTGGTGATAATTCTTTCCTTCTTGTATAATCCAGCTTCCTTGATTGATGCAAGCTCTTTCTCTAAAACAGGTTTCAGGGTTTCGTACATGGTTGTTTGTTTTAAAACGAATACTACGAATACTAATTAAGGAAACAAAGATATAAAAATCCTAAAAAGTGTATATTGAAAAATAAAT